>DASVBI010000068.1:0-11803 GCA_036375915.1 Terriglobales bacterium
AACTTCCGCGTGGCACGCCAGGCATCCTGCACATAGAAGAAGAGGCGGGTCTGCCGCAGCGCGGGGTAAAAGCCGAGCCCGGTAAAGTAGCGGTTAAAACTGGCAGGGTCAGCCAGCAGGAAAGAAGCCAGCCCCTCACCGGTGGTAACTGAGCCGCCGGTCAACTGATCCACGGTGGCACTGCCCGTGGTGGCATCGTTAAAGTTCATTTCACCGGAACGATGTTCGTCGCTGGGAATCCGTTGCTGCTGGTCGCGGCGGATATCCATGCCCCAGCCGATGGTGTGGTTGCCATGAATCTTGGTCCAGTTGTTCACCCACTGAAACTGGTTTTCGGTTTCTTTCAGCGGGCAGTTGCACTGGTTGATGCCCAGGGCATAGCCAAACATGAACCCACCGTCGCCATTGATATAGAACGCGGGCATGCCGCTGGTTTCCGGTGTACCCAGGTTAAGGCCGGGGAAACCAGCATCCAGCGCAGGAGTGGTGCCCACGCCGTTGGGCTGCACCCGGATGCGATAACGAAAAGCCCCAAAGCGGAAGTCGGTAATCAGGGTGTTGCTGAGTGTGTAAGTGGCGCCCAGTGCCAGGCTCTGGTTGCGGTCCACCGATTGGCCCGCAAACAGAAGCCCGTTCAGGCCGGGCCCGCCCGCTTCGCCACCGTAGGCTCCCGGAGCCTGCATGTCGAAATCGGCCAGGGTATAGCGCCCAAAGAAATGCAATTTTTCCGAGAAGTTGTAGTCCACGCGCCCGTCAACCTGGTCGCTATTGAAGTGCTCCCCGCCGCTGCCAATGTAGTTGTTGAAAACCTGTCCCGGCGCGGTGTTGGGCTCGGGCAACAGTTTCATGATGTTAGCCACTGGACCGGCCACGGGGATGACGTTCACTAGTCCGTTACTAACAATTGCAGACCGATTGCTGCCATCTGGGTACCCCGTTTCTGGGGCGAATACCATGCCCGCTTGGGCTGGCACCTGGGTACCTAAGGGAATCCAGCTCCCATTAGGACCGCCGGTAACGGTGTCCACCATCTTCGGGCTGGCGCAGGGCCCCGCCGAGGTGCTGCCGTCGGAGCAGATGTAGTTGCCCAGCAGCGAACGCAGGTCCCCAGCGCGCTCCGCGTCGGTCGGCACCGTGGTTACGAGAGAAGCCGTACGGCGGCGGCGCGTGCCCTGGTAGTCGGCAAAAAAGAACAGCTTGTCCTTCTTGATGGGCCCGCCGAAGGAACCGCCAAACTGGTTCCAGCGCAGGGGTAAGGTCAAGCCGGAGAAGCGGTCTTTGGCATTGAAAAAGTCATTGCGCAGGAACTCAAAGCCACTGCCGTGGAACTGATTGGTGCCGGACTTGGTGGTAGCGTGCAGCAGGGCCCCGGCTACAGAGCCAAACTCCGCATCATAGTTGCTGGTGGTGACTTTGAACTCCTGCAGCGAGTCAATGTTGGGATTGATGACCGCAATTCCCAGTAGCGGGCTGCTGTTTTCCGTCCCGTCCAGCAGAAAGCCGTTGTGAGTAAAGGGCTGGCCGTTGACGTCAATCTGGATGCCACCCTGGGGATTCTCCATGGCGGCGTGCTGCCAGTCATTGGCCTGCGCGCCGGGCGTGGCAAACAGCACCTCGGTCAGGTTGCGGTTAAGAATGGGCAGGCTGCCCAGTTCCTGGGTGCTCAGGGTGGTGCTGACATCGGCGCGGTCCACCTTGAGCAAGGGCGACTCGGCGGTGACGGTCACTGTGCTGCTGGTCGCCCGCACGGCCAGGGCGGCATCCACGCGTGTGCTGGCGTCCACCTGCACGTCAGCGGCAGCCTCGAAGACAGCAAAGCCCTGTGCCGTTACGCTGACTTTGTAGTGGCCGGCCAGCAGGTGAGTCTGCTCGAAGTTGCCGGCGGCGTTGCTGGTGGTTCTATAGGAGACACCGCGGTCGGTATCGGTGATGGTGACTGCGGCGTTGGGAACCGCGGCTCCGCTGGGATCAGCTACCGTTCCGCTGATGCTGCCGTAGACCGCCTGTCCCAGAGCAAAGCTGGACAGCCAGAGGACAAAACCTGCTACCGCCAAAATACCAAAAGTGCGAAACCGCATACCTGCCTCCCCCGGGGAAACCAAGGCTGTGAAAAGACCAACGCGTGACACGTTGAGCAAGCGGAAAATGGGCGAATTGTCACAAAGAGGGGCAGTCGAGTCAAGCCTTTTATAAAACGTTTCAATAGACTCTCCGCCTGTAAACCACTAGGGCTCAGCCCCATGCCCGGGGGCGCAACAGATTGCGCTTTTCCTGTACGCGGGAAACTTTCAGGTGCGGACCAGAGAGCCCGCGCCGGGCGAACGTGACCGGCCCCATTTAGCCGCGCCTTTGGCTCCAGCAAGCAGGTTAAGGCCAGGCGGCGGAGACAGCTTGCTGTTTTGCTGCAAGGGCTTGCACTTCCCTGCTGCAATTCTTCAGCCCACATATCGTAAGTAGTTGGTTTGGCGCATATTACAGCCACACCTTCGCGCCGGCTTTGGGTTACCGGATTGCCCTTGCTGGCAAGCGGCCGAGGGTGGCGGTCTTCCGCCTGCCTCCCAGGCAGGTTGCGCTCAAAATGACTCGAATTGCGTGCTTAGCTTTATTCCTGCTGCCGCCCCTGGGTCTGGCGGCGGCGGCCCCTCCTAGCCTTCTAATTTCCCCAGCCGCCTTCCACGCCGACGGTTATGCCAAACTGACCAGCGGCCGTATCAACCTGCTGAAATATCAGCCGCTGGAAGAGGCGGATGTAGATATGGAATGCGAGTCCACGGCGCCTCCCCAGGCCCTGGCCACGCCTCACACCTGGGTGACCGCCATTCCGGACAACACAAAGATAGTTGTGAATTTCATTATCGGCACCGATGGCCAGGTGTACAGCCCGTTCGTTCTGGACGGCGCCGCCAGCGACTCGCTCTACCGCAAACTGGTGAACGAGGTGCGCCGCTGGCACTACCGACCGGCTCTGTGCAACGGCGTGCCCACCGACGCGGAAGTTAAGGTTCAGCTTTCCAGCCGCTGATTGCGGGCCGAGCCGTAACCAGTTACTTCTCTACCCATGCCAGAGATTGTGCGCTGCGGTCAGGCCCACGGGGTGTGATTAAATACCGCCCATGGAGCGGATTCGCAGCGGAGACGCCGAGATCGTCTATGAAGTTATGGGCGAAGGCCCGCCGGTGGTGTTGTTGCATCCTTTTCCCGCGCACCACGGGTTCTGGGCTCCCCTGGCAGAGCGCCTGGCCACGCGCTACCGTGTGATCCTGCCTGACCTGCGCGGGCACGGTGATTCGGAAGTGGGCGAGGGGCCCGCCACCATGGAAAAACATGCCGCCGACCTGGCGCGGGTGTGCGATGCGGCTGAGGCGGGGCGGGCGGTTTTTGTGGGAGTCTCCATCGGCGGCTACATTTTATTCGAGTTCTGGCGGCGTTCCCGGCCGCGGGTGCGGGCCCTGGTCCTCAGCGACACGCGCGCCCAGGCCGACACCGCGGAAGGGCGCGCCAATCGCCTGAAGGCGGCAGAGGAGGTGCTGCAGCGCGGCCCCGAACCTTTCATTGACGCCATGCTTCCCAAATTGCTGGGCGAGAGTACGCGTCAGGGCCGGCCCGACCTGGTGCAGGCGGCCAAGCGCATGATGATGAAAATGTCGGCGCAAGGCCTCGCCCAGGTCCAGAGAGGCATGGCGGAGCGGCCGGACTCGGTGGAAACGTTAAAGAGCATCCAGGCGCCCACGCTGCTGCTGGTGGGCGGTGAAGACACGCTCACGCCGGTGGCCGACGCTGAATTTATGCGCCAGAATATCCCCGGCAGCCAGTTGCGCATCATCGCGCGCGGCGGCCACTACGCGGCCTTCGAACAGAGCGAAGCCGCCCTGCCCCTGCTGCGGCAGTTCCTGGACGGGCTAACGGCGCATTAGAAAGCCTGGCGGTGAAGTCAACGCGCGAGAGGCAACGAGTTACGTCTCTTATGGAAGCTTAGCGCCATAGGCATGACCGCAGAGATGTTGCTGGTAAGTCTCTCCCTGGTCCTGGGCTTCAGCTTTGCTACAATTCCCGCCATGGTGGATACATTTCTGGTAGCGGAAGCGACCACGGTCACGGCTAAGGGAGACGGCTCGGCGGTTGACATCAGCACGGCAAGCCACCGCGTGTTCTTGCTGCAGTTGAACATCACCCGCATTCTGGAGCAGCAGGCGCTGGACGTGAGCGTGTTCGGCTCGGCCGACGGCAACACCTGGGGACAGAAGGCGCTGACCGCCTTCCCGCAGAAGTTTTACCGGGGAGAGCACCCGCTGCTGCTGGACTTGCGGCAACAACCGGAGATCAGGTTTTTGCGCGCCCATTGGGACGTGAACCGCTGGGGCCGGGGGCCGGAGACAGCCATGTTCCAGTTTCAGCTGAGGCTGCGCGAAGTTCCCCCGGAGATGCTGCAGGAAGCCACCTCCGGCGTCTATTCCCGCGCCTAGGGGGTAACGCTGGCGGCCAGCGGCCGAACCTTATCCAGCAAGGAACGCGCTTCCGCGGCGTAAGGCCCGTTGGGGGCGTGGCTGAGATACTGCTGAAATTCGCCCAGGGCCGCGCCGTAAGTACGGAGTCCCACGTAGGCGTAGCCCTTCACCAGGTGGAATTCAGGATGAAGGACGGCATCCCTCAGGGCGAAGGCCTTGTTGATCTGCTGCATTGCCGGTTGGAATTTTCCTAATTGCAGCAAGGCTTTGCTGGACTCGAAGTATACCTGCCAGGCAGTGGGCATAAGCAGTTCCGACTGCTGAAGCGGGCGCAAGGCCTCCTGGAATTTTTTCTGGCAATTGAGGACGGCACCCATAATCAGGTAGCCGGTGCCATAGTTAGGATCGGCCTGGATGGCGCGATTGGCGTCGGCCGCCGCCTGTTCCAACCGTTGCTGCTGGAGTTCGAGTACCCCGCGCAAGGCGAAAGCTTGAGCATAATTGGGATAAGCCTGCAGCGCTTTGGAAATATATCTGGAGGCCTCGTCCAGTTTGTTCTTATTGACCGCCGCATTGGCTTTGGCAAGCCAGGAGACGGCCTTGTCCGGCACCCGCAACTGCTGCACCGAGACCAAAGGCGCATTGGGGTTTCCACCCGGGGCAGTAGTGGAATTGGGCAAGCGCACCGTCACCCAGGTTTGCCCGTCGCCAACCTGCACCCGCTCGCTGGCCTGCAGCACCCCCGATTCCGCCCGCAGTTCATATTCTCCGGCCGGCAGATTGCTGAGGGTGAAACTGCCGTCGTCTCCGGTGTACTGCGCCGCCACTTGCCGCCCGGGGACGAAGGAGTTGATCACGACGCGGGCATTAGGTACCGGCTTATTGTCCAAAGTGCGGACGGAACCCATGACGACGCCGCTGAGTTGATTTCTGGCGCGCAGACCGCCCTGCGGATCATCCGGAAATGGGGAGCCCTGAGAGCCTGGCTGCTGCAGGCCTCCCAATTGAGCCCAGAAGGGAGCGACGGCAAAGGCAACAACAAAACACGCAAGAAAAAGCTTATCCCGCAAAACGGACATCCGACCCCCTCGTGCGAAGCGGCAGGTTTGGGAGGCATTCCAGACTTAGGCAGGGGGACCGAAGAGCTTGGAACAACCACTCGTACGCGCAGCGGCTTGCGCCAGCGCTATTGACTAAGATGGCTAAGGCAAGCGACAGTTGTCTGAGCCGCGAGCCCACCGCCGCAAAAAATTTTCCTGAGGGCGAGCAACTCGCGGCCGGGACTCCCTTGCCAAATACCGCCACATCCTTGTCCGCAGTCACGGTACAACCAGCCAGAAATCTGAGCGGCAGCCTGCGTCTGCCGGGGGACAAATCCATTTCTCATCGGTACGCCATGCTGGGAGGGCTAGCCGAAGGCGTCAGCGAGCTGGAGAATTTTTCCAGCGGCGCCGATTGCGCCAGTACCTTGTCCTGCATGCGGGCGCTGGGGTGCGCCATTGAGCGCCAGGAGGGGAAGGTCCGCGTGCAGGGACGAGGCGCGGCGCTGGCTGAGCCGCAGCAGCCGCTGGATTGCGGCAATTCCGGTTCCAGCATGCGCATGCTGGCCGGCATTCTGGCAGGGCAGAGTTTTGCCAGCGTGCTGACGGGAGATGAATCGCTCTCCCGCCGGCCCATGCAGCGCGTGGCAACCCCTTTGCAGAAAATGGGCGCCGCTATTTCCGGCGCCGAAGGCTGCCGCCCGCCGCTGCACATTCAGGGAACGCGGCTGCGCGCCATTGAATACCAGATGCCGGTGGCCAGCGCGCAGGTAAAATCGGCGCTGCTGTTTGCCGGCCTGCTGGCGGAAGGCGAAACCGTAGTGGAGGAACCGGTACGCACGCGCGATCACGGCGAGCTGGCGCTGCGCGCCTTTGGAGCGCAGGTGAACCGCCGCGGCAACCGCTGCTCCATTGCCGGCGGGCAGAAGCTGCGCGCCATACGCGCCACCGTCCCCGGCGATATCTCGAGCGCGGCATTTTTCCTGTGCGCGGCCGCAATTTTTCCCGAATCCAATCTCCTGGTGGATGATGTTCTGCTGAATCCTACACGGGCCGCCATTCTCGACCTGCTGATCGCCATGGGAATGCGGATCGCGGTATTGAACATCGAGGAGCATCACGGCGAACTGGCGGGCACAGTGCAGGCACGCCAGGGAGCAGGCTTGCGTGGCGCCAGCATCGCCGGGGCGCAGACCGCCGCACTGATTGACGAGTTGCCGGTGCTGGCCGCCATCGCCCCCTATACCCAGGACGGGATCGAGATTCGCGACGCGCGCGAGCTGCGGGTGAAGGAGTCTGACCGCATTGCCGCCATGGCCGAGAACCTGCGCGCCATGGGAGCGCAGGTAGAGGTTCGCGAAGACGGCCTGCTCATTCCCGGGCGGCAGCCTCTGCACGGGGCAGAAGTGGATTCGTTCGGCGACCACCGCATCGCTATGGCCAGCGCGGTGGCGGCGCTGGGCGCGAACGGCGAAGTTCACATTCGCAACGCCGGCGTAGTGGACATCTCTTATCCCGGGTTTTTCGCCACGCTGCAGGCGTTGCTGCAGAGATAAGGGTGGCGGCGCGGGTCTGGGTCCAGGTTTGGCCTGCGTCAGCCCTTCAAGCGACAGGTTCTTGGGGCTGCTGGCCTACCGTAAGCTCGCCTTCCCGCATTTGCAGGCCGGCACCGGAAAGCTGGTGTGTGGATTCCGAGCTCGCGGCCGCTAAGGTTTTGGCGGCCAGCCGGCGGCGGGGAAGCAGGCGCGCCAGGTCGGAGTGGCGAAACTGGCGTAAGTCGCGCGCCACGTTGCGGGCGTAATGCAGGAAATTGGCCATGCTGCTCTGGTACCAGCAGCAACGCGACATGCGCGCAGAAAACCCGCAGAAGAAACGGAAGGCCTGCAGTTGCGGCGCGGGGGAGAGGGCAGCCGCCACCATGCGGTGGTTGCCCTCGATAATGGTAAGCGCTTTGTCCTCATCAATTCCGATCAGCAGGATGCTGCCGCCCACGCCGCCTTTGGCCAGCTGCCGCTGCAGCACGCCGAGCGCGGACAGAAACGAATCCTTGGTGGACTGTTCCAGGCCGGCGGCAATCCGTTCCGCGAACAGCGGCAGGGAAAAGCCGCGCTGCGAGTAGCGGCGCCAGTCAGCCCGGGGAAAAACGCGCACCCGGCCGAGAGCGCGCGGGGCGATGGAAACTTCCCACCACTCCGTATCCGGAGGCAGCTCGCGCCACAGTCCGCCGCGCTTGCGAAACAGAAGGTTCCGGCGGCGCGCGTTTTCCCGCTCATCCTCCAGGTTGGGGTTGAGGACGATGGCGGCAAACTCTTTGCGCACTTCGTCGAAATCGGGATGGTAAAACTCATTCTTAAGGAATTCGGCGATGACTTCGTCTTCCGCCGCCGGCCGCCGTTTTTGGATCTCAGGCGGGGTGGGCGTGGAAAACCCGGCGGGCACGGTCATGGTGTGGCGCAGGCGCAGCCCGAAAGCCAGAAGGAGCACGGCCCCGGTGACCAGCAGAACCAGCAGCCTGCCCAAGGGCAGCAGCAGCTCCAGCGACATTAGAGACGGAATGTGTTGCAGTCCCATCGAGCGCCCCAGAAGAGAAAACCAGCAGCAAGCAGCGCGCCACAATTGGCTTTGACTTTGTCCTGCAGCTCGCAGTTGCCTTCACCGATGTATTCGTTTGCGGGCCAGGACCGTGCCGATTGTGAGTACGGAGGTGCTCACACTGGGAGCATTGTGTCTCATCCGCCGTCATGAGCAGCAATGCCAGCAATGGAGCCGGGAAGCGCGCAGGAAAAGTTCTTGGCTACTTGGCTTTTCGCTTGCGCGAAGGCGCGTAGCTGCATTAACTTGGAGCGTTTTCCGGACGAGGAGCCGGCCCACGATGTAGAAGTCACTCAAAGCAGGAGGTTGCGCAAGTGGCATTGTCAATCAAGCATTGGTTGCTGCGGCAACTGAATGCCAATGACTCTCTGGACGGAGTCGCCGTCACCGTAAAACTTGCGGTCACCGAGTACGGGCCCAAACCAGTAGCTCGGGAGCTGCGCAAGTTCGCCGACATTCTGGAGCGGACGGGAGAAGTGCCGGGGTGGAAATTTCCGGCGCCTCCCCCGCGGCTGAAGCGGTCGCGGAGCCAGACTGTTCAACCCACGTCGTCATAGTTTTTTCCCATCTTCGCCCGCCGGACCGCGCCATCCGGCGGGAGCGACAAGACCAGAGTGGAAGCGGCTGGAGCCGTGATTAAAGCAGAGTGAAGCGGCAGGGCGGAAGCATGCCCCCAGGGGGAACCTCTAAGTCGCTCCTGCGCCGCGACGATTCCAAGCGCAAGTTTTACTTCGATGCCCGTGCCGAGGGCGCTGCCGGCACTTCCGCAATCACCACCCGCTTCGGAATTTCATAGCCGCTGCTCAGCGCCCCGCCGGCATGGCCATATCCATGAAGCGCACCACGTCCTGCTTCATCTTGGCCAGCGACTGTTCGTTCACGTACACCATGTGACCTGAGTCGTAGGTTTCCACGGAAATATTGCCGCGGAAGTTGGCCGGCAGATTCAAGTGATTAATCACGTAGTCAGCCGCGTAGTAGGGCGTGGCCAGGTCGTAGTAGCCTTCCAGCACCATCACCTTGAGAAACGGGTCCTTCACCATCGCGGCCCGCAGCGCGGTGGCGGTGTCGGGAAAGCCCTTTACCGCTGATCCCCAATTCCATTCCTTCCAAAGGTCCCCGCCCATGGCGAAGACGTAGTAGGGCATATCGGTTTTGTAGCCCAGGTCGTTGCGCACATAGTTGTTGAACATGGCGGTGAAGGGCGGCATGAGGGCGCCCTCGGCGGGATCGTAGAAGGGCGTATCCAGCAGGCCCTCCGGATCGGGCCCGGTGAAACGCCCGTCCAGGCGGCCCACCCGCAGCTTCTGGTCAATCAGCAGGTAATGGGTGAACTGGGCTACGTCAATGCGCAGGTTGGCCTGATCAAGCACTTCCTTGCTCAGCCCTGTGTAGCGTGCCATCTGGTCAATTACTGACTGCCGCTCTTGCGGGCTGAGCGCGTCCCCCTTGGCCAGCGCCTGCGCGTAGGTCGTGGACGCCCACTGTTCCGCCTCCGCCCGCGTCTTGGCTAAATCCTGAGTAAGCTCGGGCGCGAGTTTGTGGTGGTAGGCCGCAATCATGGTATAGCTGGGAATAATCAGGATGTAAGGAAGATCGTTGTTTTTCTGAAACTCGAGCGTCTGGAAATCCATGGCCGTGGACAACAGCACAATTCCGTTAAAGGAAATTCCACGATCTGCCAGATATCCGGCCAGTCCGGCTGCGCGCGTGGTGCCGTAGCTTTCGCCGAAAAGGAACAGGGGCGAGGCCCACCGCCCGTAGCGCGTGATGTAGAGACGAATAAACTCGCCGAAAGCATCCAGATCGCCCTGTACCCCCAGGAATTTCCTGGTCGTGGCTTCATCTTCGGCGCGGCTCCAGCCCGTGGCGATGGCGTCCACCAGCACCAGGTCGGATTTATCCAGCAGCGAATACTGGTTGTCCTGGAGGTGGTAAGGCGAGGCCGGCATGAAGCCCTGCGGCTGCAGCACTACCCGCCGCGGCCCCAGCGCGCCCATGTGCAGCCATACCGAAGAGGAGCCCGGGCCGCCGTTAAAAGCAAAGGTCAGCGGCCGCTGCGCTGCACTCTCCCCGTCCAGCGTATAGGCCACAAAAAACATCTCCGCCTCAATCTTGCCGTCGGCGCGCTTGATGGGCAGGCGCCCGGCGGTAGCCGTGTAGCGCAGCACCCGCCCGTTGACGGTGGCCTGCTGATGCGTCACCAGCGGCGGCGCTTCGCTCACGTCAAAGTGCAATTCCTTGCTTTGTTTGCCGGCTTCTGCAGCCCCCGGCTTGGCTGCGGCCGCGGGTGCGCTCGGCGCCGGCGCCGCCGCTTGCGAACTCTCCGGCTGCGTGGCCTCGGGAGTGGGATTGGTCTTCTTGACGCGCGATTTCGGCGGCTTGGCCTGTTGTGCCAGCACAGCCGTAGCCAGAATCAATATCCACACCCCGACATTTAAAGTGCGCATTGCCACGCTCCTGATTGTTTGTGGACTGCTTTGTAAAGAAGGACTGCTCCGCAGAAACGGGAATTATATCGCCCCGCGACCCACAACCACGTTCCCCACTGCTGAATTTTGTGGCCCGGCCGCCCCCGCCCGCGTAGCTCGTGACAAAAGCGGCGTGAAGAAAAGATTAGCGGCCGCTGCCAGCCACCTCGGCTGAGGCCGCCGGGCGCCGCCGGAAGAAGATGTAGGCCACCGGTCCCAGCAGCAGCGCCGCCGGTCCCCACTTCCAGCCGAAGGGATCGCTGCCCAGCAGCGCCACCCCGCTCATCAGCACCGGCGCCAGCACGGCATACATCAGGCCCTTGCGCCCCCAGGGTATGCGGAAGGCGCGCGGCAAAGCGGGCGCTTTCCGCCGCAGCTGCCATCCCGAAAGCACGGTCAACAGCGAAGTAGCAATGCGCAGCCAGATGTAAACCGAAATCAGCTGCGTCAGCGAGTGCCAGGCGAAGACGGCATAGATGGCGCAGGAGATCACGATCGCTGCCGCCGGCGTTCCATAGCGAGGGTGCTTCCGCGTGAGCCAGTGCGATATGTACCCGTCTTCCGCCATGGCGAAGGGCATGCGCGTGCTGGCCAGCACCGTGCTGTTGAGCAGCGACACAGCTCCTACGGTCGCCGCCAGCGTCATCCACAAGCCCAGCCAGCGCCCGCCGATCAGTTGCGCGGCATCGGAAAAATAACCGGTGTGCCACTGCTGCCAGTTGCCCAACGCGCCCAGGGCAAAAAACGTGGGCAGAAAATAGGTGGCGATGGAGAGCGGCACCACCCAGGCCAGCGCCCGAGGGTAGCTGCGCTGCGGATCCTCAACTTCTTCCGCCACCGTGGAAAGCTGCTCGTAGCCGGAATAGAGCCACAATCCCAGCGCCAGGCCCACGCCAAACACCTGGAACAGCGGCTTGTGGGGCGGTACCAGGGGCGTGAACGGATTGTGTTGCCACTTCCCAATCGCCACCACGCACATCACCGCAATGGGCAGCAGCACCATCAATTCCAGAAACGTGGCCAGCTTGCCTACCAGCTGGATGCCGCGCACATTCACGTAGGTGATGAGCGCGATCAGGGCCAGCGAAATCGCGTAGTGTTTCCAGCCCACTACCGAGGGAAAATAAAATTTCAGGTAATCACTGAATAAAACGGCGTAACTGCTGCCCAACAAGAAGGATGCTGACCAGTTCCACCACCCCGCCAGGAAGCCCCAGAAGTCGCCGAAGCCGGCCCTCGTCCCGCGGTAGAAGCC
>DASVBI010000714.1:0-7481 GCA_036375915.1 Terriglobales bacterium
CCCGCGCCGTGCCAATCAGGCGCACGCCCGGCACTGCTGACACCTGCTCCGTCGCATAAGCCAGCACATCCTGCTCATGTGCCGTGATGTTCTCGATGCCCAGGCAGTTCACGTACTCCAGCGCCGCGCCCAGCCCGATACCGCCCGCGATGTTGGGTGTGCCGGCCTCGAACTTGTACGGGAGCTCGTTGTAAGTCGTCTTCTCGAAGGTCACCGTGAGGATCATGTCGCCGCCGCCCTGGTACGGCGGCATGGCGTCCAGCAGGCTGGCCTTGCCGTAGAGCACGCCAATGCCGGTGGGACCGTAAATCTTATGGCCGGAGAAGGCGTAGAAGTCGGCGTCCAGTTCGCGGACGTCCACTCTGAGGCGCGGCGCCGCCTGCGCTCCATCCACCAGCACGGGAACGCCCTGCTGGTGCGCCAATTCAACCATGCGCCGCACCGGGTTGATGGTGCCGAGCGCATTGGAAACATGCCCGAGCGCCACCAGCCTGGTCTTCGGCCCCAGTAGCTTTTCGTAGTCTTCGAGCAGCAGTTCGCCGCGGTCGTTGATGGGGATCACCCGCAGCTTCGCGCCTTTTTCCTCGCACAGCATTTGCCAGGGCACGATGTTGGAGTGGTGCTCCATGGCGGTGATAATGATTTCATCGCCGGAGCCCACATTGTGGCGACCATAGGTTTGCGCCACCAGGTTGATGGCTTCGGTAGTGCCGCGCACAAAAATGATTTCTTCCGGGCGGGCCGCGTTCAGGAAGCGCTGGGCTATGCCCCGAGCGCGCTCGTAGGCTTCGGTAGCGCGCTCCGAGAGCAGATGCACGCCGCGGTGCACGTTGGCGTTGTCCTCACTGTAATAACGCACAATCGCATCCAGCACCTGCTGCGGCTTCTGCGTGGTGGCTGCGTTATCCAGGTACACCAGCGGCTTGCCGTGCACCTTCTGCGCCAGGATGGGAAAGTCGCGGCGCACGCGCTGCACGTCGTAGCCGGCATGGGCAGCCGCGGCTGGAGGACGAAACTCGGTGTAGGTGTTGGGGGCGGTTGTCATCCTACTTCCTCCCAGTGCAGGGCGCGGTTGTGCGCGCCTTGGCCGTCTTGAGGACTGCCCGGCTTGCTGTGGAACAGCCACTCGTTGACCAGTTCTTCAATGCGCCTGCGCACCGGCCCCGGCTTCATGCGCTCCAGGCACTCGCTGGCGAAGGCAAAAAGCAGCAGGCGGCGCGCCGCCGGCTCATCAATGCCGCGCGAGCGCAGGTAGAAGAGCTCGTCCTCTTCAATCTGGCCGATGGTGGCGCCGTGCGTGCACTTCACATCGTCGGCGTAGATTTCGAGCTGCGGCTTGGTGTCAATCTGCGCGTCGTCGGAAAGCAGCAGGTTGCGGTTGGTCTGCTTGGCGTCAGTCTTCTGCGCGTCCTTGTGCACGATGATGCGCCCGTGGAAGACGCCGCGCGAGTGACCGTCCAGAATGCCGTTATAGAACTGGCGGCTGGCGCAGTGGGGGCTGGCATGCTCCACCAGCATGTAGTTATCCATGTGCTGGCGCCCGTTGCCGATAAAGAGGCCGTTGATCAGGCAATCTGCGCCTTCGCCCGCCAGCACCGGGTGAACGTTATTGCGCACCAGGCCGCCGCCCAGCAGCACCGAGTGCGAGGCCACGTTGGCGCTGCGGCCCTGCTGCAGCCGCAGGGTGGAGACGTTGTAGGCGTCGGTGTGCTCGCGCTCAATCAGGTAATGCGAAAGCACCGTGTGCTCCCCGGCCACCAGTTCCGTGGCTGCGTTGGAGAAGGCCACGCCCCCGCCCAGCGAAACGTAATCCTCTACGATGGTGGCCTGGCTGTCTTCCTCGGCGATGACCAGGTTGCGGGGATGGGTCATCAGCGGCGTGTCGCTGGCCGTGGTGATGAACAGCAGGTAAACCGGCGCTTCCAGCACGGTTCCGCGGCCGATGTGCACGTAGGCGCCGTCTTCCAAAAACGCCGTGTTCAGGGCGCAGAAAACGTCACGCTGAAGGTTGAGATACCGGCCCAGATGCTTTTCCAGCGGCTTGGGATCGCGGCGGATTTCCTCCGCCAGGCTGCCCGCGCTTACTCCCTTGGGCAACGACGTCACCGAAGACAGCTTCGCCGCAAATCTGCCATTCACGAAAACCAGCTGGCACGCCGCTCCCGGCAGACGATAAGGCTCGATCTGCTCCGCGCGGACCTTCGTCTCCGCGGGCGGCAAACGAAACGCCGTCTGCGCAATCGCCGCTACGTTGGTGAAACGCCAATCTTCGTCGTGCGTGGTGGGAAAACCGACTTCGCAGAAGCGCGCAAACGCGTCTTCGCGCAGCTTGCGCAGCCAGCCCTGGCTCTGTCCCGGCGCGCGCTTGGCCAGCTCGGTAAACGCTTCCAGGTAGCTGCCCAGCTCCCGGGTTGTGGTCGCGACGTTGCTCATTTCTTCTTCGCTCCTCACGCGGTCGCTTCCGCTTCCACCCAGCTGTAGCCCTTGTCTTCCAGTTCCAGGGCCAGTTCCTTGCCGCCGGACTTCACGATTCGGCCGTCCACCAGCACATGCACGAAATCGGGCACGATGTAGTTGAGCAGCCGCTGGTAGTGCGTGACCACCACCATGGCGCGCTCGGGGCTGCGCAGCGCGTTCACGCCATTGGCCACAATCTTGAGCGCGTCAATATCCAGGCCGGAATCGGTCTCGTCCAGGATGGCCAGTTTCGGTTCCAGCACCGCCATTTGCAGAATCTCGTTGCGTTTCTTCTCGCCGCCGGAGAAGCCCTCGTTCACCGAGCGGTTCATCAGCTTGTCGTCCATGTCCAGCAGCTTCATCTTCTGCTTGAACATGGGGATGAAGTCCATGGCGTCGAGCTCGTCCTGGCCGCGATACTTGTGCACCGCGTTCAGCGCCGAGCGTAGAAAGTAGGCATTGCTGATGCCGGGTATCTCCACCGGATACTGAAAAGCCAGGAAGACGCCCTCGCAGGCCGCTTCTTCCGGCTTCATGGCCAGCAGGTCTTTGCCGTTGTAGAGCACCTCGCCCCGCGTGACTTCGAAGCTCTCCCGCCGCGCCAGCACCTGCGCCAGCGTGCTCTTCCCCGAGCCGTTGGGCCCCATGATGGAGTGCACTTCCCCAGCATTGACCGTCAGGTTAATGCCCTTGAGAATCTCGTGGTTCTCCACCTTCACATGCAGGTTTCTGATTTCTAAAAGTGCCATGCTTTCCTCGTAAGAGAATTTCGTTTGACTGTCATCCTGAGCGAGGACTTCAGTCCGAGTCGAAGTTGAGCCGCTTTGCGGGCGTCGGAGCCCGCAGGCGAAATCCCGAGCACCGCGAGGGAGCTCCAAAGCCTTCCTACGCCGCTACCCTACGCTGCCTTCCAGGCTCACGCTCAGCAGCTTCTGCGCTTCCACGGCGAACTCCATGGGCAGCTCGCGGAACACCTGCTTGCAGAAACCGTTCACGATCATGGAAACCGCGTCTTCGGTCTTCAGCCCGCGCTGCCGCAGGTAAAACATCTGGTCTTCCCCGATCTTCGAGGTAGAAGCCTCGTGCTCCATGTGTGCGCTGGCGTTGCGCACCTCGATGTAGGGGAAGGTGTGCGCGCCGCACTTGTCGCCGATCAGCAGTGAGTCGCACTGCGTGTAATTGCGGGCGCTGGCCGCGTTTTTCAGGATCTTGACCTGCCCGCGGTAGGTGTTTTGCCCGTGCCCGGCGCTGATGCCCTTGGACACCACTGTGCTCTTGGTGTTCTTGCCGATGTGGATCATCTTGGTGCCGGTATCGGCCTGCTGGTAATTGTTGGTCAGCGCCACCGAGTAGAACTCGCCCACCGAGTTGTCTCCCTGCAGGATGCAGCTGGGATACTTCCAGGTGATGGCCGAGCCGGTCTCCACCTGCGTCCAGGAAATCTTGGAGTTCACTCCGGCGCACTTGCCGCGCTTGGTCACGAAGTTGTAAATCCCGCCCTTGCCCTGCTTGTCGCCGGGATACCAGTTCTGCACGGTGGAATATTTGATCTGTGCGTTATCCATGGCCACCAGTTCGACCACGGCCGCGTGCAGCTGGTTTTCATCGCGGATGGGAGCGGTGCAGCCTTCCAGATAGCTGACGTAGGCGCCCTCCTCGGCGACAATCAGCGTGCGCTCAAACTGGCCGGTCTCGGAGGCGTTGATGCGGAAGTAGGTGGAGAGTTCCATGGGACAGCGCACGCCCTTGGGCACATACACAAAGGAGCCATCGCTGAACACCGCCGCATTCAGCGCCGCAAAGAAGTTGTCGCTATAAGGCACCACCGAGCCCAGGTACTTTTTCACCAGTTCAGGATGCTTCTGCACCGCCTCGGAGAAGGAGCAGAAAATCACGCCCGCCTCCGCCAGCTTGTGCTTGAAGGTAGTGGCCACCGACACGCTGTCGAAAACGGCGTCCACCGCCACGCCCTGCAGCATCTTCTGCTCGTCCAGGGGAATGCCCAGCTTCTCGTAAGTCTTCAGGATCTCCGGGTCCACTTCCTCCAGGCTGGTTTTGCTCTTCTTGGTCTTAGGCGCGGAGTAATAGTGGATATCCTGGTAATCAATGGGCGGATAGTGAATGTTGGCCCACTTGGGCTCGGCCTGCGCCTTCTCCAGCGACGCCCAGTGGCGGTACGCCTTCAGACGCCACTCCAGCATGAATTCGGGCTCATTCTTCTTGGCCGAGATGACACGGATGACGTCCTCGTTCAGCCCCTTGGCGATTTTTTCCTGTTCGACATCCGTGACGAAGCCCCACTTGTACTCGCGGTTGGCCAGGTCCTCAATAGTATTGACATTAGTGCTCATTGCATTCTCCCGGAGATTGGACCGATGGTGACCAGCTTGCCTTGCGCGTCCTTGATAGCCGCCAGTTGCAGCGGCTGAACCAGATCGGAAAGCATCAGGCGCTCCAGCGCCCCGCTCACTGCCTTGCTGATGATCTGCTGGTTGCTGCGGATGGGGCAGTGCGCCTCGAAGTCGCACAGCCCGATCACGTCGGTGCTGCATTCGGTGAGCGCGATGGGGCCTTCCAGCGCGGCGATGATTTCCGCCACCGTGATTTCCCGCGCCGGCCTGGCCAGGCTGTAGCCGCCCTTGATGCCGCGATGCGACACCAGCAGCTTGGCCTGCAGCAACTGCTTCAGCAGCTTGCTCACCGTGGGCAGGGGCAGCGCATTTTCCGCCGCCAGGTCGCGCGCCGTATAGAGCGCACGGTCCTGTTGCCGCGCCATGTGCGTCATCAGCACCAGCCCGTAATCTGTCAGCTTGCCTAACCTGATCATGGCTAGCTCCTACCGTCCGCCTCGCCCCTCTATTGCTTAGACTCTAAACCAGACTGAATCGGTACACTAAAAATAGGACCCGTTTAGTACAGTATGATTCTAGCAGCCGGCGGGGGGTGGCCGCAATAGCCTGGTCAGCGAATAGTGCCCATTTCACATTGAATCTAATGGATTTAGGTCTGGACGGCTGAGATCGATCGCGCAAAAGGGAGAAGAAATGGACTCCGGTGTTATGGGATTTCCTTTCCTACAACCACTTGACCTCGCAGGAGAAAAGTCCTTGGATACCTGCCCTCGCCGCAGATTTTGAACGAACCGAAATCCTTGTACCAGCGCCCCTCGGGCGCCTCGGGATTGCTTTCACGCCATAGTTTCAGCTGGTAAAGGTCTTCCGTCGAGATCTGCCGCTCCCGCGCTCGGTCGAAGAGGTGATCGCGAAGCTCGGCCGGCAAATTCGTCCATTGAATCTTGGGCATCAGACCCCGAAAGTCATTCGGGCGAGTTCCTCTTTGATCTGCTGCAACTCGGTCGCATCGGACGCGGTGCGCAACCGTTCAGTAAGCTCGAAGAAGCGGCGCTTTTCTGCTTCTTTAGCCTCAAGTCCTGTCTCGATCAAGTGCTCCATGACTCGATTTGCGCTCCGGTTCTGCCGCCGCGCCATACTCTGGACCTTGCTGTCAATCTCGCGAGAAAGGGAAATGCTGCGCCGTACTGTGCTTGCCGTCTTCTGATTCTGAGTTCCCATAGATGTATCTTACACCATATTACACCATAATGCACCACTAATGACCGGCGCGCTCTCCTGTCCATCCGCGTTTATCTGCAGCGAAGGTATCAACTGACCGCCCCGAAGGCCAGGCCCAGGCTATAGGTCACCACCGCCTCCAAAATCCCTACCGCCGTCATCTCCAGACCGGAGGACCACCACGGCCGTGCTGTTATCAGCGACTTTGACGCTCCCACCAGGAAGTGCGCCGCAATGCTGACGGCGAAAGCGATCCCGACCGCCTCGAATCCGCCGACGAAGAAGAATGGAACGATGGGAATGAAAGCACCCACCGCGGTCGAAATGGCCGCCGAACCCGACGACACCCAGGGATTTGGGAAGTGGTGCTCCGAAAGCCCCAGTTCCTGCTGCGCCATGGCCTGCACCATCTGCTCCGGATTCTCCGCCAGCCGGGCCGCCATGCGCTGCGATTCCTCCTCGCTGAACCCCTGCAGCTGGTAGAACAGCGCCATCTCTTCTTGTTCTTCTTCCGGGTTCTCCTCCACCTCTTCCCTTTCGCGCCCGATTTCGGCCTCGTACACTTCGCGCTCGCTTTTCACCGCCAGATACGCGCCCGCGCCCATGGACAGCGCGGAAGCGATCATGCCCGCCAGGCCGGCAATGAGCACGTAATGGCGCTGATTGTCGGTGGCGCCGGCCACGCCGGAGACAATGCCGAATACCGCGCCCAGCCCGTCATTGACGCCGTAAATGGCATCGGCCACCCAACTGCCGCCGCGGCCATGCCAGCGTTCGCGCTTCAGAATGGCGTCCAGCACGCTGCGCGGGCCCAGCACCGGCACCATGGACTGCAGCGCGCGGCGGTGCGCCTTTTCTTCCAGGGCAATGCCGCCGAGAATTTCTTTGACCTCGCCGTCGGCGCCCAGGGCGTGGTCGCGCTGCGCCGAGTAACGGGCGCTATCACGCTCCTCCGCGGCTTCCATGCGGCGAATCGCCGCCGCCGTGCCCGCCTGCCGGCTGAACCAGCGATTCAGCCGTTGCCGCCAGGTGTCTTCGCGGCTGGGCTCGATACCGTGTTCGCGCAGCTTCTTTTCCCAGCGGGCGGCGTGCCGTTCCTCGGCCTCGGCCATGCGCAGCAGAACCGCTTTGCGCTTTGCGTCGCGCTCATGCTCCGCCAGTTCGCGGTACATGCGCGCGCTCTGCACCTCGGCCCGCCAGTTCTCCTGCAACGCCTCAATTACTTCCCGCTCTGCCCGTGGTTGTGGCATGGTTGCTATTCTAAGGGGCTTTTCACCACCAGCGACACGAAGGAACGCGAGGATGAATCAAAATCCTTTGTGATCTTCGTGACCTTTGTGGTTGAAGGTCTAGAATTGGGTTCAGCAGGAACTCAGGTTGGGCTGATCCGCCCTCGGGTTTTGGGCGTCACTGTTCCCAGGAGGAACATTCATGAGCCACGAAGACGCTTCC
>DASVBI010000556.1:0-3437 GCA_036375915.1 Terriglobales bacterium
GCGGCGCGCGAACGCCTGGCAGAGAGGAGCGCCATTGCCTAGCCGGTATTTTGTGGAGCTGACGCAGCCGGAAATCGCCGCCCAGTTCAAGAAAAATCCGCTCGTCATCCTGGCGGCGGGGAGCGTGGAGCAGCATGGTCCGCATCTGCCCAGCGGAACGGATATGTATGCCGTGGATGTAATCGCGGAGGCGGTGGCGGAGCGCATGGATGGCCTGGTCCTGCCGGGAAGCCCGCTGGGCGTTACTCCTCTGCACATGCCTTATGAGGGCACCATCACACTTACCCCGGAGACGTACATGCGAGTGGCGGTGGAAACCTGTGCCTCCACTGCCCGCCATGGCGCGAAGTACCTGTTGATTATCAATTGGCACGAGGGCAACATTCCTTCCCTCGCCATCGCAGCGGAAAGCCTGCACCGCGAGCATGGCATGACAGTGGCGACGGCGCAGGCGTGTTACGTGGCGGCGGACCTGTTCGGCGCGGAATGCAACGGGCTGACGCACGGCGGAGAAATCGAGGCCCTGGCCGTGCTGGCGCGGCGGCCGGAACTGGTACACCTGGACCGCATTGAGAATTCTTCGGAGCATACTCACGCCAGCAAAATGGACAAGCTGCGACGCACGCGCAGTTATCAGCCCGTGCTGACCGATATTCGCTCCATCGCACCCACCGGCTGGTACGGCAGTCCGCAGCCGGCGACGGCGGAGAAAGGGAAACGCATGATACAGGCCATCGCCGACGCGATCGCTCAGGAAGTAACGCAAATTTTTCGCCAACTGGATGCGGTGCAGGGTGGGGTTGCCGAGCTCAAGCGATTGCACCAGGTGGGGTGATGGCGCGAGTCTGCACGCAAGCGGAGGCCAAACGGCTGGGATTGCCGGGGCGCACCGCCCTGGAAATTGTCTCCGGCGAAAAGGGGGCGCGGGCGGTTACGCTGCGGCGGGTGGAAATACCGGTTCCCGCACCGGGCGAGGCGCCACGCGGGCCGCATCATCACAGCGATTTCGAAGAATGCATTTACGTGCTGGCCGGCCGGGGCACCACTTATGCGGACAGCGGTACCTACGAGTTGAAGACTGGGGACGCCCTGCTGGTTCCTCCGGGTGAGAAACACGTAACGCGCAACACGGGAAACGAGCCGCTGGTGCTGTTGTGTTTTTTCCCGGTAGCTGACATCGCCGGCGGAACCAGGGAACCGGGAACTCCATCCTAGTCGGTCCAGGGGCCATTGCATGGATGTGGTATGTCTGCGGCCAGAATCCGATTTTGCGCGGGTGGGGGCACTGCCTCCGTCCTCGCTGAGCGTAGTGTATCGAGCGCCGGATAGCTGCGACGTCGGCAAGATGGTGAAGCAGGCGCGCGCCCTGGTCATTCCCGCAGTAGGACCTCGAATTGCTTCGGCGCTGTTTGAAGGCAGCAGGCTGGAACTGGTGCAAGTGACGGGCGCGGGACTGGACCGGCTCGATGCAGCGACGCTGAAGCGTCTCGGAATCCCCGTTGCCAACGTGCCCGCGGCCAGTAACAGGGCAGTGGCGGAATACGTGGTGGCGGCCGCCGTGGTGCTCTTGCGCCGCCTGGCCTGGGCGGATGGCGAGGTTCGCAACGGCAACTACAGCCAGTGCCGGGAGCGGCTGGTCGCGGCGAGCCTTAGCGGGCTGGAGGGACTGCTTGCCGGGGTGGTGGGCCTGGGCACGATAGGACTCGCGGCAGCGGCCGCATTTCACAAAATGGGCTGCCGAATCTGCTATTACGATCCCGCGCCCCGCGACCGCGCCGCCGCGGAGGCGCTGGGCGCCCGCCAGGTATCGCTGCACGAATTGCTGGAATCCGCCGATGTAATCAGCCTGCACGTGCCGCTTCTGCCGGAAACTCGGGGCATGATCGGCGAGCGGCAACTCGCGAAGATGAAACCGGGAGCGGTGCTGGTGCAGGCTTCACGCGGCGGGGTGGTGGATGAAGTGGCGCTGGCCAGCCATTTGCGGTCCGGCCGCCTGGGCGGCGCCGCAGTGGATGTTTACTCCAGTGAGCCGCCTTCCGCTGACAACCCGCTGCTGATGCTGGCGGCTGAGGGTTCGGACCGGATCTGGTTGACGCCGCACATCGCAGGGGTCACTCGGCAGGCTTCCGAAGTGCTGTTCCGGACGGCCTGGGAGAACGTGGAGCGAGTATTAATTGCCGGACAGCCACCGCTGAATCGCGTGTACTGATAATTCAGCCGCGCAGCGGCGCAAGAATGTGGGCGTTGGGAAGTGGAGTCGGACCCTGAGCCCTAGCGGGGCGAAAGAGGAGTTCTCACTTTAAGCTTCATTAGGCCGTTGCTTTATGCTGCGGAGCAAACGCTGGTACACCACTCTTTACGTGCAGGTGATCATCGCCATCCTGCTGGGGATAGCGGTGGGGCAACTGTTTCCCAAAGCCGGCATTGCCTGCAAGCCGCTGGGAGACGCCTTCATCGCGCTCATCCGCATGATGATTGCCCCGGTGGTGTTCTGCACCGTGGTGCAGGGCATCGCCTCCATGAGCGACCTCAAAAAAGTGGGCCGCATCGGGGTGAAGGCGCTAGTTTACTTCGAGGTGGTTTCGACCTTTGCGCTGGCCATCGGCCTCATCATCGGGCATGTGCTGCATCCGGGAGTAGGTTTCAATGTTGACGCGGCCACGCTCGATCCCAAGGCGGTGGCGGCCTATGCCGGCCACGCCAAGGAGGTCGGGATCATCGGCCGGCTGATGGCGGCCATACCGAATACCTTTGTAGACGCCTTCGTTAACGGCGACGTGCTGCAAGTGCTGCTGGTCTCGATTCTTACCGGCTTCGCCCTGGCGCGCATGGGCGCCACCGGTGCGAAAGTGACACGAGCCGTGGAAGCCGCCGGCAAGGTATTCTTTGGGATCGTTCGCATAATCGTGAAAGCCGCGCCCATCGGTGCTTTTGGCGCCATGGCCTTCACGGTGGGGCGCTACCGTATTACATCGTTGTCCAACCTGGCGGAACTGATCGGCACTTTTTATCTGACCAGCGTCATCTTCGTGCTGCTGGTGCTGGGTATCATCAGCCGCCTGACCGGCTTCTCCATCCTGCGTTTCCTGGCCTACATAAAAGACGAATTACTCATCGTTCTGGGCACCAGTTCCTCGGAGACCGTGCTGCCCGACATGATGCAGAAATTGGAGCGCCTGGGCGCTTCCAGTTCGGTCGTGGGCCTGGTGTTCCCCACGGGATACAGCTTCAACACCGACGGGACGAACATCTACATGACGCTCTCAGTGCTGTTTCTGGCACAAGCGACCAATACCCACCTCACACTGGTGCAGGAGCTGGGCATCCTGCTCTTCGCCATGATCGCCTCCAAGGGCGGGTCGGGGGTGACCGGAAACGGATTTGTTACGCTCGCTGCCACCCTGGCCGCGGTGCCCTCTATTCCCATTCAAGCGCTC
>DASVBI010000583.1:0-2661 GCA_036375915.1 Terriglobales bacterium
CAGGTACTGCTGCGGGTTCGGGCCTGCGGCGTCTGCCGCACCGATCTGCACATCGTGGAAGGCGAGTTGCCGCCGAAACACAAGGAGGTGGTTCCTGGGCACCAGATCGTGGGCGAGGTGGCGGGCGGGGCGACGGCGGAGATGCCGCTGGGCGCGCGGGTGGGCGTTTCCTGGATGGGCGGCAACGACGGCACCTGCTGGTATTGCAAGCATGGGATGGAGAACTTGTGCGACGCGCCCACCTTCACTGGCTACAGCGTGAACGGAGGATATGCAGAGTACGCAACGGCGCGCGCTGACTGGGTGTTTCCCCTGCCCTCCGAGCTTGACGATCTGCACGCAGCGCCGCTGCTGTGCGCCGGAATCATCGGTTTCCGCAGCCTGCGGGTGGCGGGAGTGCAGCCGGGTGAGCGCGTTGGACTCTTCGGCTTCGGCGCCTCGGCGCACTTGGCTCTGCCTGTCCTGCATGCCTGGAAATGCCAGGTGTACGTTTCCACCCGCGGGGACTCGCACCGCAAGCTGGCCCGGTCTCTGGGAGCGGAGTGGGTAGGCAGCGAGCGCGAGAAGCCGCCGGTCGAGCTTGACCGCGCGGTGACCTTCGCGCCCAGCGGCGACGTGGTGGTAACGGCGCTGTCCAGCCTGCGCAAGGGCGGGGTGGTGGCCATCAACGCCATCCACCTGGACCACATGCCGGAGTTCGACTACGACCGCCTGCTGTGGGGCGAGCGCCAGCTGCGCAGCGTGGCCAATATGACCCGGGCGGACGCGCGCGATTTTCTGAGCACGGCGGCGGAAATTGGCCTGCAGCCCAGGACCACACAATTCTCCCTGGAGCAGGCCAACGAGGCCCTGATCGCGCTGAAAAAGGATGCGATTGACGGGGCGGCGGTGATTGTGGTGAGGAATTGATGATTGAAGATTGTCGCGACTGACAATTGAAAAACCAAGTTCACCACCAGGCACACCCACATTTGGCCGGCACAGATCAGCGAGGGGAGCGGCGGCGCCTCTATGCGGCCAAATGTGGGGCACCCGCGTGCGGGGGGTTAAATCGGCAATCGAAAATCTGCAATCGTCAATGCCCGGGTTGACTATTTCCCGCCTCGTCCGTCTGTTACACTGCTTAGCACCCCGCAAAAGGCCCACTTTTGAGCGAATCCGAGGTACAAACCATGCGAAGAAAACTGTTCCTTGCCCCGGCGCTGGCGGTGTTGCTTGCCCTGCCGGCCCTGGCCCAGACGGCCGCACCGGCGCCCAAGCTGCCGCCGCTGCCATTGCAGGATGTCCACCTGGACAATGGCTTGCGCGTCATCCTGGCGCCCGACCACGCCGCCCCGGTGTTCGGCATCTGCGTGACCTATAACGTGGGGTCGCGCAACGAGCGCCCGGGACGCACCGGCTTTGCCCACCTGTTCGAACATATGATGTTCGAAGGCTCGCAGAACGTGGGCAAGGGCGAGCACTTCATCCTGGTGGAGAACAACGGCGGCGGCATAAACGGAACCACCACCGAGGACCGCACCAATTACTTCGAAGTGCTGCCCAAGACCCAGCTTGACTTGGCGCTGTTCCTGGAAGCTGACCGCATGGAACACCTGGCGGTGAACCAGCCCAACCTGGACAACCAGCGCAACGCGGTGCAGGAGGAGCGGCGGCTGGGCATTGACAACCAGCCCTACGGCAAGTCGTATCTGGAAATCGACAACCTCTCCTTCGACAACTTCGGCTATAAGCACTCGGTAATCGGCTCCATGCGCGACCTGAATGAGGCCACGCTGGGGGATGTGCAGGACTTCTTTCGCATCTATTACGCGCCCAACAATGCGGTGCTGACCCTGGTAGGCGATTTTGACCCGGCGGTGGCGCTGGAAAAAGTGAAGAAATATTTCGCGGCGATTCCGCGGCAGCCCACTCCGCAGCAGCCCGACATGACGGAAGATCAGCACTACGGCGAGCGCCGCGAGACCATCTACGATCCGCTGGCGCGCCTGCCCATGGTCCTGATTTCTTACCACACCCCGCCGGGCAACACGCCCGACAACTACGCCTTGCAGGTGCTGGGGGACATCCTGGGCCAGGGAGAAAGCTCGCGCTTCTACCAGCGCCTGGTGAAAGAGCAGCAGTTGGCCACCTCGGTTGACGTGCAGGCGGATGCGCGCCGCGGTCCCAGCTTGTTTTATGTAATGGCCACGCCGCGCCCGGGCGTGAAACCCCAAGACCTGGAGCAGGCAATTTACAAGGAGGTTGCGGCGGTAGCCAAGGACGGGGTTTCGGCGGCGGAAATGGACAAAGCGCGCACCCAGTACCGGCGGAGCATGATTCAGACGCGGGAGTCGGATCTGAGAACCGCCATCCGCATCGGCCAGTACGCGGTGTTCTTCAATGAGCCCGAACTGATCAACACCATCATGGACAAGTACGACGCCGTGACCGCGGAGCAGGTGAAGGCCGCGGCGCGGAAATACCTGGTGACGACAGAGCGGGCGGTAGTGACCACCTTGCCCGAACAACAAGCCGGCGCCTCCGCCGGGGGAAGATAGGGAGCCCGCCATGAAACGAAACCGATTTTTGGTCGCCACGATTATCAGCTTGCTGTGCCTCGGTCTGATGGCCGGAGCGCAAGAGGAAGGAAGCAAGGCCGTTTCCATCACCAAGGTGCAG
>DASVBI010000197.1:0-2623 GCA_036375915.1 Terriglobales bacterium
GTGGAACGGGCCAGCATGACCCTGGTCTCGCCTCCCTGCAATGAATCCGCGGGCAAGCTGCCCGCTGCCCAAGCCCTGAAGGATCCCACCTTGTATGCGCAGCTGGTGGACGCGTTTTCCATGCGCGATTGGAACGCCGCCCGCGACTCCGGCCACGATCACTTCTTCGACTCCTTCTACAAGTTCGGTGCCGCCGCCAGCGGCCATACCGGAGACATGCTGGCGGAAGCCGCCGCGCATGCCGCCGAAGACCACGTCACCTATCTGGAGGTGATGTTTGGCCCGGGCCGCAGCCAGGCCATTGATCTGGGCGCGCGGGTGGGCTGGAGCGGCGACTTCGCCCAGATGCGCCAGAAGTTGCTGGCCAACGGCCTTCCGGAGGTGATTGCCGCCGGCCGCAAGTCGCTGGATGAAGATTTAGCCCGCATGCGCCAGGATTTGCATTGCGGCACCACCTCCGAGCAGCCAGCCTGCCAGGTCACCGTGCGCTGCCTTTTTGAGGTGCTGCGCGGCCTGCCTCCGGAGCAGGTCTACGCCCAGATTCTTGCCGGCTTCGAGTTGGCCCAGGCGGACCCGCGGGTGGTGGGCCTTAACCTGGTCATGCCCGAAGACTGGTACGTGCCCATGCGCGATTTTCATCTGCATATGAGGATGATTGATTACCTGCACGGCCTGTATCCGCGGGTGCACATCAGCCTGCACGCGGGCGAGCTGGCGCAGGGCATGGTGCCGCCCCAGGGGTTAAGCTTTCACATCCGTGATTCGGTGGAGACCGGCCACGCTGAGCGCATCGGGCATGGCGTAGACGTGATGCACGAGACCGACCCCATCGCCCTGATTAAGGAGATGGCCCGGCGCAACGTGCTGGTGGAAATCTGCCTGACCAGCAACGACCTGATCCTGGAAGTACGCGGCAACGAGCACCCTCTGCCCATCTACGTAAAGTACGGGGTGCCCGTGGCGCTGGCCACCGATGATGAGGGGGTGTCGCGCTCCGACATGACCCAGGAATACTTGCGCGCGGTCGAGGGCTACAACCTGACTTATCCGCAGCTGAAAAACATGGCGCGAGCCAGCCTGGAGCACAGCTTTCTTCCCGGCGCCAGCCTGTGGAAGGATGCGCACACTTTCCGCCGCGTGGACGCCTGCGCGGCGGATTCACCCGCCAAGGCCTCGCTTTCGTCCTCCTGCCGCAAATTTCTGGACGGCAGCCAGCGCGCGCAAGTGCAATGGCGGGAAGAACGCGAGTTCGATAAGTTTGAAGCGAAGTTCTGAAAAGCAGCACTTAGCACTTGGCCCATGAACAGTCGTTATCTTGCGGGTGTCATGCTGAGCAGGCCGGAGCCGCGACAGCGGTGACGGCGAGCCGAAGCACCTTGCGTTTGCGCGTTCTAGACACAAGGTCCTTCGACTCGGACGCGGATTGTATGCCGCGTCCTCACTCAGGATGACATTCGTAGCGTGCGTTGCTAACTTCTGAACTCTTATGAGCAGCGAACCGCGAACCCAACCAAGGTCTGACGAGTTCACCCGCGCCGAACAGGCGGCGCAGTTCATTCTGGCAAAAACCAGGCTGCGCCCCAAAATCGCGGTCGTGCTGGGCTCCGGCCTGGGCGCATTCGCTGACGAGCTGGCTGAGGCCACGCGGATTCCCTATCAGGAGATTCCCGCCTTCCCGCGCTCCACGGCGGTGGGCCACGCGGGCGTGCTGGCCATCGGCAATTGCGCCGGCGTTCCGGTGGCGGCCATGCAGGGCCGCGCCCACATGTATGAAGGCTACTCGGCTCAGGAGGTCGCCTTCCCCATGCGCGTGCTGGGGCGCATGGGCATAAAAGCCGCCATCCTGACCAACGCCGCGGGCGGCATCAACCTGGAGTACAAGCAGGGCTGCCTGGTGCTGCTCAGCGACCACATCAACCTGCAGGGCCGCAACCCGTTGGTGGGCCCGAATGACGAGCGCTTTGGGCCGCGCTTTCCCGATATGACCCGCGCGCACCACAAGCCCTATCGCCAAGCGGCGCTGGAGGAAGCGCGACGCCTGGGCATTACCTGCTTCGAAGGTGTGTACGCGGCGCTGCTGGGGCCCAACTACGAAACCCCGGCGGAAATCCGCTTTCTGCGCATCATCGGCGCCGACGTGGTAGGCATGAGCACGGTGGCCGAGGTCATCGCGGCGCGGCATATGGGAATCAAGGTTTTGGCCATCTCCTGCGTCACCAACATGGCCGCCGGCATTCTCGATAAACCCATCAACCACGAGGAGGTACTGGAGACCGGCGAACGCGTGAAGGGTCAGTTCATCGCGGTGCTGCGGGCGGTAATTCCGCGCATGGTGGCGGACGCGGGTTGAAGCTGCACGCAGCAATCAGCCGTTTGCCGAACTGCGAGCGTTTCGGCGTTATCCCGAGGGGCTTCAGCCCCGGGGAATCTGGCGTGCGCCGCCGCGATCTGCACTGCTCGCGAGATGCTTCGCGGCTAAAGGCGCTCAGCATGACGCCGCGGTGGCTGTTCGTCGGCTGAATGCTGACCGCTGAGTGCTGAATGCTGCCTGCTCCACCGTTTATAATCAAACACTGCGACTTGAAGTGCAGGAGGACACACCATGGCTGCGGTGATACCGGAA
>DASVBI010000693.1:0-3224 GCA_036375915.1 Terriglobales bacterium
GCCCTGTGGATGACCTGTGAATTACGGGCGTGCTTTACCCTTGGCGGAGGCGTTTTGTCGCATTGATGGTGCAGATTGGTCCCGTTTTGGCATGCCGGTTTCATTCGACTGCCAGGGCGACATCTTTCCAGGAAAACAGCCAGGCCGATACCACCCACAAAACCGCCGTCTCTGCCAGCGCCAGCAAAATCAGGCCCCCCGTCAGCACCGTGGTGCGCTCGGAGAGATTCAGGAAGCCCTGGAGAATGGCGTAAACCGGGATAACCGCTGCCCAGGGGGTGCTCCACACCACCTCCACCAGCAGCGGCGCTCCCACAATTACCAAGGTTGCTGCCGTGGCCAGCAGCGGATGCAGGAAGATGGAAAAGAACAGCGCCAGGCAGGCGGTGAGCAGCGACGCCACCGCCAATCCCAGCAACAAAACTCCAAAGCGCATCGCCGGCACCCCCACCTGGGGCAGCACCCAGGCTCCCGCCAGCCCCAGAGCCAGGCAGTAGATGGCGATGGCCAGCACGATGCCCAGCAGCAGTCCAGCGATATATTGTCGCCGCGAAATTCCCTTGGAAAGCACCGCCAGGATGCGCCGCGTCCGCAGCTCGTTCCGAATCGCCGACGCGCCGAAGAAAAGGCTGAAGACCAGAATGTACACCGCGACTTGCTGAAACAGCATGAAGACGTCCTCCGGGGTACGGCGCAGGTCGGAAAATCCCGCCGCCGCCGAGAGCACACCCACCCACCCCAGCAGGATGACAACGGGCCAGCGCTGCTCGCGCAGGAAGTTGCCGGCTATCAGCCACACCGGTTTCATCTGCCGCTCCCTTCCGGCTGCGTGACCTCGAGAAAAATCTGCTCTAGCGAGCGTTTGAGCGGGTTCACGCTCACCACTTCTCCGCCCAGGCTCCAGATGCGGTGCAGCACTTCCCGCTGGCTGCGGGTCGCGATGGTGAAGCTGACTACGCCGTCGCCGGCTACGGCGTCGGGAAAGGCCGTCGCGTCAATGCCGCGCGCCACCACTTGCGATTGCTCGCGCGAGTGCAGCAGCTCCGAGGTCCGGCCCAGCCGCGCCAGCCGTCCCCGGTGCATTACGCCCACACGGTCGCACACCAGCTCCACCTCCGAGAGCAGGTGCGAGCTGAGGAAGACGGTTTTACCCTCTGACTTGAGCCGCAAGAGCAGTTCGCGGATGATGACGCGGGCGATAGGATCAAGCGCCGAGGTGGGTTCGTCGAGAATCAGCAGTTCAGGATCGTTCACCAGCGCTTGCGCCAGGCCAATGCGCTGCAACATGCCGCGGGAGAAAGCGCCCACATTGCGCTGGCTGTCGGCAGCCAGGTTCACCAGCTCCAGCACTTCCTTGGCGCGCTGCCCTAGGCCTGCGCCGCCCATGCCGTTCAGCCCGCCATAGAATCGCACCAGCTTCGCGGCCGGTCGGTGATACAAGGCGACGTTTTCGGCGAGAAAACCCACCCGCCTTCGGGTGCGGGCGTCGCCGAACGGACGCCCCAGCATCAGCCCCCGCCCGCTGTCAGGACGCATAAAGCCCAGTGCGAGGTGGATGGCGGTAGTCTTCCCCGCCCCGTTGGGCCCCAGGAAAGCAAAGATTTCACCCGCTTCCACGCGCAGCGAAAACTGGTCCAGCGCCTGCACCGGCCGGCGGCTAAACCATCGCCCGTATTGCTTGCTGACTTCTTCGAACTCGAGCACTGCCCCCATCAGGCGTTATTGTAGCTGCGCTGGGTATGTGGCGCGGGCGCCCCCGCCCGCGAGCCCTCCCTGAGAAGGGCGTCATGCTGAGGGCCTTCAGGCCCGAATCATCTCGCGTGCACTACCTCGAACTTTTGTGGCGCGGGCGCCCCCGCCCGCGAAAGCGAAACTCGCCTTGCCAGATCTATTGCAAAGCGGAAAACAGAGCTTGTTTCCATCGCCGGTTATCAATGGCCCAGCACACTTTGGCCTTGTGCTGTTTGTCCAGCACGGGCGCCCAGACCACCTGATTACGTTCGTCGCCGGCCACGTTAAGGCGATCTACCACTGTCATCCCACGCGTCAGGTCGCTGTGCGTCTCGATATCCACATAGTGCATGCTCCATTCCGTGCCCACGCTCGGGTCCAGGGCAACGCACATGGCGACGGGGTCAGGCAGCGAGATGCCGTCTTCTCCCGTCTGTATCTTGTAAGCCCGCCGCGCCTGGCTGTTGCACTCGATGGCGAAGCGCGCCACCTCGGTATTGGCTCCCTCAAGGCGCGCAATATCGCTTTCGTTCACCACCGCTTCTCCGCGGGACAGTTGCCAGCCGATCAGCTCGATGGGAAGCCCGCTGCGGAAGACAATGCGCGCAGCCTCGGGATCCACCCAGATGTTGTACTCCGCGGCGGGAGTTACGTTGCCTTCGCAGCTGGGCGCGCCGCCCATGATCACGCAGCGGCCGACCTTCGCCGCGATGTCCGGCCGCTTGGCCAGGGCGAGCGCAACATTTGTGAGCGGCGCCAGCGTGACCAGCGTCAGCCCGGGATGGCTCTCGACCGCCGCAATGATGGCATCGGCGGCGTGCAGCGGTTCGGGCGCTTGCCGGGGAGCCGGATAGTTGTGATCTCCCAACCCATCGCGCCCGTGAAACCAGGTTGCGTTCTGATAGGCACGCAGCAGCGGCTTGTCTGCCCCCATATAAACCGGAACGCGAGCGCCGCACAGCTCCACCGTGAACAGCGCATTGCGGGTGGATTGCTGCACCTCGACGTTCCCCGCCACCGTGGTGATGGCAAGCACGCGGACATCGGGAGCGCGCAGGGCCATGATCAGCGCCACGGCATCGTCGGAAGCCGTATCGGTGTCAATAAGAAACGAACGAGTCACGCGGGAAGCATAACAAAGCCGCGCTTCCACCAATACTTCTTTGCGGGAAGGGATTCCAGCGGCGCTGCGCTGGGTCAAAGCTCCGCGTTTGATTGTCCCCCGCCCGGTGGAATACGATACTTAGCTCGAATTTCCCCTGGAGAAACTCGCCCATGCGCTTCCCTCGTGCCGCGATGTCCTTATTCGCCCTGTTCTCTTTCCTTTTGATGTGGCAAAGCCCACCGCTTCTGGCCCAGCAACGCAGTGAAAAAGCGGCCAAAGTCGGCGCGGAAACCGAGTCCAGCGCGCAAAAGTCCGCGACCAAGGCCAAAGAGGAGAAAAAAGAAGAAGAAAAAGGCATGCGCTACCGCATGATCGGTCCCTACCGCGG
>DASVBI010000510.1:0-5483 GCA_036375915.1 Terriglobales bacterium
AGAGGCGGGCCCCGGCCCCAAGGGAACGGTCATGTCCGGCAGCTTCGAGCTCAATGGACAGGAGTTCATGGCGCTGAACGGGGGGCCGCAATTCAGCTTTACCCCGGCCATCTCGTTTTTTGTGAACTGCGAAACCCAGGCGGAGGTGGACGAGTTGTGGGAGAAGCTCTCGGCCGGAGGGGAGAAGAGCCGCTGCGGCTGGCTGCGCGACAAGTATGGCGTCTCCTGGCAGATTATTCCCACCGCGCTGGGCAAGATGCTGGGCGACCCCGACCGGGCAAAAGCGGGGCGGGTGATGCAGGCCATGCTGGGGATGGGCAAGATTGATATTAAGGAATTGCAGCGGGCCTACGAGCAGGGATAAGAACGCGCGCAGTCTGAGGGAAGCATTAGGACTTTTGACTGCAGCGGGTGATTCCCATTTCCGCTTACTCCCATTCCCCGCCGGGCGGAAAGCGGCCAACAGCCTGCACCCAACCACCATCCCCGACAACGGAATTGCGATTCGCGCACTTACTCGACTACCCAATTTCCCAATTAGTCAATGCGTCACCGCCTCATACACCACCATCCTGGCCACGGGCCTGCCGTTCTCTTCCTGCTCGGGGGCGTAAACGCGGTGGGTCTGGGTGTCCACGGCCAGGCTGTGGACTTTTTTCTGCACGTGAAAATCCTCCAGCTTGCGGAAGTGATTGGCGTCGTCTTCCTGGAATACGGAAATGGCGCCGCTGTAGCAGGCTTCGTAGATGCGGCGCAATCCGGGATCGTACTTGATGACATCGCCGCCCTCAGCCAGCGGCAGGTAGGCGAGGGGCGCGTGCTTTTCCAGGTCGAAGACGGTCATCAGGTTGTTGTCTTCGCAGGAAAGAAAGGCGCGGCGGTGCTCCACGTCCAGAGCCATGCCGTGATTGCCGCGGCAGCGGCCCACGCCGTAGCGGGCCACCACCTGGTCGGTTTGCGGGTCAATGACGGCGAAAATATTCTGGTCCTGCAAATTCACGTACACCTTGCGGGCGGCGGGATCGTACTGCGGCATGCCGGTTTCGCTGTCGAAGGTGAGATTCTTCAGCACGGTGTCGGTGCGCACATCAATGACGGCTTCGGTTTTGCCGCGCTCGTCGGAGACGTAAAGCTTGTGAAAAGGCGGAGCGTAGGCGCTGCCGTCGGGCTTGTCGCGGGTGGGAATCTTCTTCAGCACCTGGAACTGGCGCAGGTCAATGACCCCGATTTTGTTCTCCAGCCAGTCCGAGGTGTACGCCTTGTGCAACTCGGGCACGTACTCCACACCTTCCACGCCGGGAACATCGGGAATGGCTTGGACCAGGCGGTTGGTCCTGAGGTCAATCACGTAGAGGATGCCGGCGCCCAAATGGGCGGAGAGCAGATAGTGATCGGGGTAATCAATGGTCAGATAATCGAAGCGTTTTCCCGGCGGGCCGGGCAGGTTGATGGTGGCCACCGGTTTAAGGGTTTGCGCGCCCGACCAGGCGGCGGCCAGCAACAGCACCGGCATCAGCGGAACTCTGAAGCTGCGCATGGCTGACACTCCTCCCATGTTCCACGCTATCCCATAGGACGGGCTTCGGGCAAAAAGGGGCGATCTGGCAGCGCCAGCCCCTCTGATTCCGGAAGTTGCCGGAGCAAAAACGGGAAGCGCGGCCCGTAACAGGGCATTGATTCTAGACGTGGGCTGCCCGTTTCGGGAAACGGGTCGATTTCCGAGGCCCGCCTGACGACTCCCAGTTTTTTGGGTAAAGCGTCGCAACTGCTGCAACGACAATGAGGTAGAGGGCAGGACGGGCAGGAGCCTTCGCTTGGAGGACGACTTGCTCCACGGTACGGCAGTCGTAGCGAAGACAAAGCGAATCCGCTTTGCGAAGGAAGCTCATATGGTGGAGTTAAAGCAATTCAAAGTCACGCAACGGGATGGGCAAATCCTGCACCTGCTGCTGGAAGGCTGCAGCAACAAGGAGATTGCCAGCGAACTGAACATCAGCCCGCGTACCGTCAAGCAGCACCTGCGTTCGCTGTTTCAGCGCGCCGGTATTGAAGGCGGACGCAAGCGGGTCAAACTGGCCACAGCCCTCATGTGGCGGGAGCAAACACAATGCAACCACGCAATCGGTTAACCCCAAGGGAAATAGAAGTAGCCGCACTGGTTTGGGAAGGCATGACCAACCGGGAAATCGGCCAAAGCATTGGCACCACCGAGCAGGTAGTAAAGAACTATCTACGGGTGATTTTCGACAAGCTGGGAGTGTGGAGCCGGCTGGAGTTGGCCTTGTACATCGCCAATCACGGGGGTGAAGGCTGGCGGGCGCAGGTAGCCGCTGAAGGAGCAAGCGAGTCGCGGCCGCGTCCAGCCGAAATGGAGAAGGTCGCGGTCGGACACTGAGGGGAAAGAAGCAGGCAGCGGTGGCGGTCGCCTTGGCCGCCGGCCGCCGCCGCTGGGGGGTAGGAAAAGGTGGGGACGAGATCCTTGTAGGATAGGGTTTTAGCCATTTTTTCCACAGTTCAGGGAAAGCCAGACCTGGGGCCGGAAGCAGGGGGCACGGTGTTGCACGGCGCTATAGCTGATTGCAACGTCTGCACCCTGAGTGGTGGCGTCCTGCTGCACTATTTCTTGGCAGCCAGCCTGTGGACGGGCTGCACTTCGCTGAGAGTTCAAATGTTGCAACGGGCAGATAACGGTTGACCCGCGCTGGTTGGGCAGGGTACACCCAGCGAGCATGCACAGGTTGCAGTGCATCCTCCCCTGACCCATGGAAAGCGCAGGCAGTTCGCCGACAGCCACGGTCCTGATCGTGGATGATGATCCCGCGATGCTGCGCTACACCCACGCCTTGCTGGAGCTGGATGGCTACCGGGTGGAAACCGCGGCCAGCGGTATGGCGGCGGTGGAACGGGTGAGCGTGGGACTGACGCCGGATGTGGTGCTGCTGGACGTCAACATGCCAGAGATGGACGGGCTGGAGACGCTGCGGCGGTTGCTGCAGCTCCGCCCGGGTCTGAAGGTAATCATGTGCTCGGGAGTTCCCGACCCACGCAAGGCGCTGGAGGCGTTCATCAGCGGCGCCCAGGAATTTCTCACCAAGCCGTTTCGCCACCTATACCTTTCCGCCACCGTGGAGCGCTGCCTGGCCACGCGCAGCAGCGGCCGCCAGGCCGTGCCCTGGCACGTGGTGCAGGAGATGTGGGAAACGGCCAACTGAGGGCCGACTCGGCGTGACTCCCAGTTCTCGCCCCATTTGTATTCCCGGTTTTTGCCGCCAATTTGTAATTGAGTAATTTGTAATTTGAAATTTGGAAGGGGCGCGCCTTTCGGCGACCAGCATGCGGCTCAGGGCTGGCGGCCGGCACTGGCCTTATGAGCGCGACCAGCGGCGGGACGGCTTTGTGCTGCCTGCTGCGCCAGATATTGCTCCAGCATCTGGCGCTCGGGCTTGCCCATGCCGATGAATTTCACGCCCACGCCGAAGCCGGCGTGACTGCTGGTGACCAGCCCGGGAGTGGCCAGTTTGCCGCTTTCCAGCCAGATGACCAGATCCAGCTGCGTGCTGACCGGCAGGGGAATCATCATCTCGATGTAGCAGCCGCCCAGGCTGAGGTCCACCAGGTTGCCGCGCACCGGGGAGCCGGAGGACTGCAGGCGCACTTCCACGCTGGCTTTGCATTCGAAGCGGGGAAAACGGCGGCGGTCGGTAACTTTGGCGGGGACGTAAGGATCGGGCGCGGGCTGAGGCAGGGGCACATCCCAGAGCGGCTGGCCGGGAACAGCGCTTTCCAGCCCCACCAGCCCTTGCTCTTGGCCGCCGGCTTCGCCCACCCAGCTGACGCGAAAACGCGCCTTGCGCTGGTTGTAGGTGAGGCCCACGGCGTCGCCGGGGTGGAGCTGGCGATGGACCCCTTCCAGCAGCACACCCTGGGCGCTGATGTTGCGGGTCATGACCGGGTCAATGAAGGGCATCCCGGAGGCGTCTGTGCCCCAGAGCTTGACCGTCAGTCTGGCCGTGGTGCGTGCTTGCCGGCGCCGGCCCATTTCCTCCCCTGCGTGTACTTAGGCGGTGCTTGGATGTTACCCCCGCAGATGGTGGCCCCCACAAGTTACCGGAGTCACTTGGAGCGGTGTGCCGGTAACTTCCCGCGCCTGAAATTGGCTCTCCGCAAGGGCTGTGCCACCAGGCCGGCAAAACTGCGCAAAAGCTTGCAATCCAGAGGGCGGCGGGGAAGGAAAAGGTTGTTTATTATGAACGGGTTAGGAGTTATGGGGGCGGCATGGCGATTGCTATTTTGCAGTCCTTCTTCCTCTCTGTTCCGGAAGCAAAGCGCTGAGGCCCTGAATGACCTACAAAGAGACGTTCTGGATGGCGTGCGACACCATCGAACACAACCGCGCCGAATACGGTCCTTTTAACAGCCGCCTGGAGGCGGAACTGGAAGCGCGCAAGCTGGGGTTCCCCTACCTGCTGCGCTACGAGCATGAAATTGGCGATAACGACGAGATCCAGGATGTGCGCGTGGTCTTCATCGAACTGCCGGAAGCCGCGGAAATGGAGCGCCCGGCTCCGGTGCGCCTCTATACCCGCTGCGCCACCTGCGGCGAGGCCGCCAACCACGACAAGAACTGGCAGGCGGAAGTGTGGGCCGACATCCATGAATTCGAGCACTGCCGCCACCTGGTGCGCCTGTTCGAGCAGACCCGCGCGGAGGGCCTGAAGGAAATCGTGGGCTGGCGCCAGGAGTAAGCGGCGCGCCCAGGACGCTGGCGCTCATTCCTCTCATCCTTGATGTACCCCCTGTTGGATTATTGGGCAGATGGCGCACCCAGTCAGCCCACGCTTCAGCGAAGAAAAAACGCATGGGGTCTTCGTCCGCGCTCCTGTTGGATTTCTTTCCGCGGGCCGGTGGCGCACTCCAGTTGGGTGGCCCATTCAAGCCCGGTTTTGGCTTGAGTGGGGATGTCACCTCGACTAGCTCGGGATTTTCGGCGCGTGATTCAGACGGGGGTGCCCCACCCTTTGCGGGTTTTGCAAAGGGTGGGAGAGAGGGTCGTGGACTCTAAGCGGCTGGTCTCACCTTCAGCTCAATCCGTAGCCAGTCGTTGAGCTTTACCCGTCCCGCTTCTCCATAGGCGTACTGCCGGTAGCTGCTCCAGCGCCACTGCTCGGGCTCGCTGACCAGGCCCCGTTTCACCGGGTTCCGGTGCATGTAGCGCAGCTTCTCGATTCGCTTGCGCTCGCTCCACACGTTGAAATCGTAGAATCGCCGCTGCCAGATGTGCGCCGCCTTCAGCGCCTCGGTGTCCCAGAGCGACAGCTGCTCAGGGCGGCTGGCCCGGCGCAACTGAGCCAGCACCCGGCGGGCGAAGCGCTGCTTGAGCACCTGCATCACGGTGGAGGGAGTTCCCTTCTCCGGCTCGCTGATCAGCAGATGAACGTGCTCCGGCATCACCACGTAGCCCACCACCACAAAGCCATAGCGCC
>DASVBI010000182.1:0-5019 GCA_036375915.1 Terriglobales bacterium
TGAAAGTCAGCCAAACCAATCTACCTAAGAAAGAATCTTTCCCTTTATCTGGCCTGGTGAGTACAACCCATGCCGTGCATTTCGCCTTGTTCCCGGACTACGGGGTCGTAGCCGCCGCGGGCGAAAGGATGGCAGCGCAGCACCCGCCACGCCGCCTTCGCCCCGCCCAGCAGCGCTCCATGGCGCTCCACCGCCTCCAGCGCGTACTCGGAACAGCTGGGAACGTAGCGGCACGCCGCCGGCAGCAGGGGCGATAAAGCCCACTTATAGCCCCGCAGCAGTGCTATCACGATTCCTTTCATATCAGACTCTTCGCCCGCTGTTGCGCAGCTTACCGCTGATCACTTCGAAGGCGCGCCCTACTTCCTGCGTAATCTCGGCAAACTCGGCATGCAGGACCGACTTCTTGGGATTGACGACTATATCCGCCACCGCCTCCAGCCGCCGGCTTTGCAGGCGCGTCGCCTCCCGCAGCCGCCGCTTGATGCGGTTGCGCTCCACCGCCCCGCCCAGTACGCGCCCGACTGTAAAACCCACCCGCGCCCCGCTTGCCGTCCCGGGCAAGAAGAAGAGGGTCATATGACGGGCAAAATGCCGCTGTCCCTGCTCGTAGACGCGCTCGAAATCAGCATGCCTTAGCAGGCGGGCTGCCCGGGGAAATCGTGATCCCACGCGGACCGGCTGCCTGAAAGATTGCGGTTTCGGCGGAGGGCCGTTCACGGCTGTCCCTCGGCTCGCGTCAGCTCCGGCCATGCCTGCGCCGGACGAGTTGTTATTCGCGGAAGCCCGGTTTTACCGATACCCGCTTGCGTCCTTTGGCGCGGCGGCGCGCCAGGACCGACCGACCGCTCTTGGTTTTCATCCGTTGGCGAAAGCCGTGCGTCTTCGAGCGGCGGCGACGGTTGGGCTGGAACGTACGCTTGGGCATGGAAAAAGTCAGCTGCTCCTTGCTGCTGAATAAGCCAATGGTAAGAAAAAAGTATAAATGATGCTTGCCGCTGGCGGCAATTCACCCCCGCTCGCCATACTCCCGCACCCTCTACCATTCTGCGGCCCTCGCTGTGCCCTGGTTGCACATCGCCTGTGGCAATGAGTGCGCTCTCCCCATCCACGTCTAAGGTACGATATCCATCCCGCGTGGAGCCACTCTTCTCTGCACCGCGTTTGCGACATTACCAACTAATGACTTGACAGATTTTTTCTGCGCGCTACAACTCACGCCAGTGAAAAAAATTCTCCACGAAGATTTCCACACGCAAAAAATTTTTCGTGCTAGTATGCCGAGCAGTTCCTGCGTTTCGGCTATCTCATTCGTTGACCCTGCTTCCGCTTCGGCGGCGAGCGTTCGGTTCCACCTGTTTACCATCCGGGTCCGCTGTAGCGGCCCATCTATGGTTGGCTAATGTCTGTTACTGGTACTGCTGTTGCTCCCAATCCCTGGGTTCGCATCCTGGACGCGCTGGAAAAGAAGATTAACCGGCACTCATACGATACCTGGCTGAAGCCCACTCGCTACAGCCATGCCAGCGGCAAGGTGATTTATGTCCGTGTTCCGACGCCCGAGTTCCGCCACATCGAAGAGAAATACGCTGACCTGATTCAGGAAGCGCTCGATAACCTTAACTCGGAATTTCAGGACGTTAAATTTGTAACCCCGGAAGACGATCCCGCGGCCACTCCTGTTCGCCATGACGGCGGGCTGTCGGCCGCTACCGCCGCCGCACAATCCCATCCCTCCCCCGCCGCCCTGGCCCACCAGGCGCGCTTCGATTGGGATGGAGCCGCCCAGCTCAACCCGCGCTACACCTTCGATGCCTTCGTCATTGGCGCCGGTAACCAGTTCGCCCACGCCGCCTCCCTGGCCGTAGCCGAGCGGCCATCCAAAGCCTATAACCCGCTCTTCCTCTATGGCGGCGTCGGTATGGGCAAGACTCATCTCATGCAGGCCATCGGCCACGAGATCAAGTGCCGCCAGCCGCAAATGGCTATCTGCTACTTGTCCAGCGAGAAGTTCACCAACGAGATGATCAACTCGTTGCGCTACGACAAGATGACCAGCTTCCGCGACAAGTTCCGCAACGTGGATGTGCTGCTCATTGACGATATCCAGTTCCTGGCCCAGAAGGAACGCACCCAGGAGGAGTTCTTCCACACCTTCAACGCGCTGCACGAGTCCATGAAGCAGATCGTGATCGCCAGCGACCGTCCCCCCAAGGAACTGGCGGAAATCGAGGACCGTCTGCGCAGCCGCTTTGAGTGGGGTCTGATTGCCGACATCCAGCCGCCCGACCTGGAAACCAAGGTCGCCATCCTGCAGAAGAAGGCGGAGCAGGAGCGGGTCACGCTACCCATCGACGTCGCCCTTTATATCGCCTCCAACATCCGCTCCAACGTCCGCGAACTGGAAGGCGCGCTCATTCGCCTGATCGCCCACTCCTCCCTGATCGGGGCCGAAATCACCCTGCCCTATACCCAGCAGGTGCTAAAAAACTTTATTGACTCGCAGGCGCGCAAGGTGACCATCGAAGCCATTCAGAAGTCGGTCGCCGAGCAGTTCGGCCTCAAGCTGGTGGAGATCAAGGCCAAGAACAACTCCCGCGCCATCGTTTACCCGCGGCAGATCGCCATGTACCTGGCCAAGCAGCTTACTGAGGCCTCGCTGCCCGAGATAGGGCGCCAGTTTGGCGGCAAGCACCACACCACGGTGCTGCACTCCGTCGAGAAAATTGATGAGAGCCGCAAGAGTGACAAGGATTTGAACAGGCTGCTCAATAAATTGACGGAGACTTTGGGCGGATGATTCGCGGCTCCGCCCTCATTTTCCACCTCGCGGCCCAGTCTTCCTCCAGCCCCGCTGTGCGCCGCCTGTGGAATGTGTGTAACAGACGGCCGGATTTACCCCCGGCCATCCCGCTTTCCCTGTCCAGCCACAGCCGGGAGCGCTTATGAACAGAGGGTTTTTGGCCAGAATGGCGGCTCCCCTGGCGGTTGGGGCCCCAATTTCCACTTTTCCGGCCTGCCTACTGTTACTGCTGGTTTTATAGGTTTTTCTTTTGATATAAGGGAAGTACTAATCTCGGGCTGCGGGCCCGGCTTTCAGGGTGGTCAATATGCCGGCAGAGGCGATGGTCGCTACAGGAACGTCCACCATGGAAATTACCGTCAGCAGGTCGGAACTGCTGCGCGAACTGACCGCGACTCAGGGCGTGGTCGAGCGCAAGACGACGATTCCCATTCTTTCCAACTTTCTATTCGAAGCCGCCGGAGACAAGCTCTCTATCACCGCCACTGACCTTGACCTGAGCCTGCGCACTTCCTGCGCCGCCAAGGTCAAAAAAGAAGGCGCCTGCACCATTCCCGCGCGCAAGCTTTACGACTACGTGAAGCTGCTGCCCGACGTGGATATTTCCGTCAAGCTGCTGGAGAACCATTGGGTCAACATCCGCGCCGGCCGCTCCAATACCAAGATGGTGGGCATGGCACGCTCCAATTTCCCCAGCCTGCCCGCTTTCCCCGGCGCCGGAATCGTGAAGATTCCAGCCGCGGTGCTGCGCACCCTGATCAGCAAGACCATTTTCGCCATTTCCAATGAGGAATCGCGCTATACGCTGAATGGCGCGCTCATGGTGCTGAAGCCGGAATCCATCGTAATGGTAGCCACCGACGGCCATCGCCTGGCCCACATTGAGGCCCAGGAGAAATTCGGCGCCAACGACATGCGCACCCTGATCCCCAAGAAGGCCATGTCGGAGCTGCACTCTTTGCTGCAGAACACGGACGTGGACGAGGTCGAGTTCGCCAAGGATGAGTCCACCCTCTTCTTCCGCATCGGCCAGCGCCTGCTCACCTCCCGCCAGCTCACCGGCCAGTTCCCCAACTACGAGGCGGTGCTGCCCAAGGACAACAACAAGAGCGTGCTGGTGCGCTGCGACGACCTGAATGGCGCCATCCAGCGCGTAGCCCAGTTCGCCGACGAGCGCTCCGGCGCCATCCGCATGCGCCTGGAAAAGAACGAGCTGAAGATTTCCTCTTCCTCCACCGAGGCTGGCGAGTCGGAGGATTCCCTCGATACCAGCTACGCCGGCGATGGCCTCACCATCGGCTTCAATTCCGCCTATCTGCTTGATTTCCTGAAGGCCGCCGATACCGAGGAAATACGCCTGGAGTTCAAGGACCCGCAGTCCGCCGGCCAGCTCCGCCCCGAAGGCGCCGAGGAATACAAGTACCGCTACATCGTCATGCCGATGCGCATCTGAAGGGGATCAGAAGCCCCTTTGCAATTTCATCTTGAGTGCGAAGTTCTATCCAGCCAATCACCCGCATTACTGCCCCGCTAGTAGCGACTGCCAACTCAATTTCCACCCCAATTTTCACATCCCATGAAAACCACTGGCACACGCCTGAGTCTTGCATGATGCATTAGCCCCGCCAAATTCGCGCATCCTCGTCCATTCCTGACAACTAAGCCCGGCCCAGCTGCACCGTTTTCCGGCACGCCCCTGTGTACGCCCTGCACTCGCCTGAAAACACGAGCCATAAAACTTTTTCTTTGTGATTGACCTTAAAGATAGGAGGAGTAAAACAGACTCGTTCTTCGGCAGTTCTTGAGTTTACCCGGTTGGCGCAGAGTCCGGGGCTCAAGCTGGATCACGGAGCTGGCCGCAAGGCCGGTTCAGAGGGTCAGCGAGGGTCTAACAGCGAAGCGCTGGTTGAGGCGAACGAGAATCTGCTGAAAGCAAAATGGAGTCCCGAGGCGTTGGCCGGTTTTCCCGGTTGGCAGTGAGCCCGGAGCCCAAGCGAACAATCGCCCGCAGTTACCCGCAAGGGTGGTCGCGAGTGCAGGTTGGCAAGGGTCTAACGCGAGCTACTGGCTGAGGAGAATAGGTTCCAACATCACCTCGGGATTCTTTGTTTTTACCCACCTTTTGAAATCCGCCACAGAGGCACGGAGACACAGAGGAAATTGACGATTATGCGATTTCGTTTCCACCATCCCGTTTAGGTGTGCCAACCTCGTTG
>DASVBI010000301.1:0-2626 GCA_036375915.1 Terriglobales bacterium
GGTTGGCGCAGCATATCGGTGAAACTGGTCGGCGAGCGCCTGAAGAAGTATCACATCCGCACGCGCAATGGATACCGGCCCCAACCCGTCCGATTCTCGGGAAACGTCTCAGCCTCTCACACCCAATCTGTTCCGCAGTAAGTCAGAGGCTCGCGCTCCGCGCGAGAGATCGGTTCCTGTGATTCATCACCTCGGTTCACCAACCACAAAGTGGCTTAAGCATCTGCTGTCCTTGGTGGCGTCCGACGCGGGACGCAGCCGGTTGGTTGGGCCGGCCGCGTCGCCTGTGCTAATCTGCAAGCCAGATTTTCATTTCCAGCGGCTTCGCGCGGAGTCTGGCGCAGCGGATGGAAGCATCGAGTGGAGAGCAGCGCAAATATCCGTTTCGGCACGGCCGGCTGGTCCTACAAGGACTGGGAGGGAATCGTTTATCCTCCGGAGGTGCGCCTGCGCAAGCAGCACCCGCTCGATTACCTGCCGCAGTTCGTGGACATGATCGAAATCAACACTTCCTTCTACGGACATATCAAGCCCGAGCTGGCCAAGCTGTGGTGCAAGAAAGTGGAAGCGGTAAATCCGGGTTTTGTTTTCACTGCCAAGCTGCACCGTTCTTTTACCCACTCGCCGGTGGCGGTGATTGAAGGCACTTCGGCCGCCACCATCAAGCCCACCGATGAGGATGAGATTCAGGCCAAGGAGGGACTGGAGGCGCTGGCCTCTGAGCGCCGCCTGGGCGCTCTGCTCATCCAGTTTCCCGTTTCCTTCAAGAACACGGATGAGAACCGGGAATACCTGGAGTGGCTGCTGCGGCAGTTCATCGAGTTTCCGCGCGTGGTCGAAGTGCGCCACTCCAGCTGGAACCGCGAGCAGACGCTGCGCTACTTCGCCCAGAAGAACGTCGCCTTCTGCAACATTGACCAGCCGGTGCTGGGGCAGTCGCTGGCGCCCACGCAGCATGTGACCTCGGAAATCGGCTACGTGCGCCTGCACGGCCGCAACTACGATCAGTGGTTCGATTGCGACAACCGCAACGACCGCTACAACTACCTGTACAGCGAAACCGAACTGGCCGGCTGGAAGGAGAAAGTGGAGAGCATCGGCCGCCAGTCACAGGTCACCTACGTGGTGGCCAACAATCACTTTCAGGGCAAGGCCGTGGTCAATGCCATCCAGATGAAACACATGATCACTGGCCGTCCCGTCAAGGTCCCCGAATTACTGCTGAAGCGCTACCCGGAACTGGAAAAGGTGGCCACCGCAACCTCTGCGGCGTAGGGCAGTTCACAGCTGTCAGCTCTCAGCGCTCAGGGCGCAAACAGCTCCCCAGGAAACTTTTTTCTCCCCCCAGACGTATTACTTAACGAAGGCGGATGGCGATCTCCCAAGCTTGCGGTTACCTTCCGCCAGGATCACCGTCCAACGAGATGAGGAAAGGAGAAGGTCATGGACGCCAGATACAACTGGATTATAGACAGCACAGCCCTGCGGGTCGCAATCAATGTTACGGCGTTTGTTATGTGGCTGGGGCTGGCGGTCGCGCTGCTTGCGCTGTGAATAGCAGGCATTTAGCAGTTAACAATTGGCGCTTAGCTGGGCGTGATCTTTTGCCGTCGCGCTAGCGAACGTCAGGCACTAATGCCAAGTGCTAATCGCTGGGTTGGAAGAACGCTTTCCGCCGCTCTTCGTAGGACCCAATACTCGCCTCCTGCTGCAGTGTGAGCGCGATATCGTCCAGGCCCTCGAGCAGGAATTTGCGCCGGAAGTCATCAATTTCGAAGCGCGCCAGGAAGCCGGAAGGGTCTCGCACTTCCCGCTTCTCCAGGTCAATAGTGAGAAAATAGCCCTCAAATTGGGCGGCTCGGAGCACCAGTTCCGCCACTTGGTCGTCGCTGAGCACCACCGGCAGCACGCCATTCTTGGTGCAGTTGGTGGCAAAAATATCGGCAAAAGAAGGGGCGATTATGGCCCGAAATCCATAATCCAGCAGGGCCCAGGGGGCATGCTCGCGCGAGGAACCGCAGCCGAAGTTCTTGCCGGCCACCAGAATGCTCGTCCCAGCATAACGCGGGTGATTGAGCACAAATGAAGGATCCGGCTTTCCATCAGCAAGATAGCGCCAGTCGTAAAACAGAAACTGGCCGTAGCCGCTGCGCTCGATACGCTTCAGAAACTGTTTGGGAATGATCTGGTCGGTGTCAACATTGGCGCGGTCCAGCGGCGCCACTCTCCCGGTATGGATGCGAAAGGGCTGCATATCAGTCGCGGTACTCCCAGTTCCTGATGTCCACGAAATGTCCGGCAATGGCGGCGGCGGCGGCCATGGCGGGACTGACGAGGTGGGTGCGCCCGCGCGCGCCCTGGCGGCCTTCGAAGTTGCGGTTGCTGGTGGAGGCGCAGCGCTCCAGGGGTTGCAGGATGTCGGGGTTCATTCCCAGGCACATGGAACAACCGGATTCGCGCCACTCGAAGCCGGCCTCGCGAAATATCAGGTCGAGCTTTTCTTTTTCCGCTGCCTGCTTTATGGCCTGGGAGCCGGGCACGACCATGGCTGTGACCTTGGAATGTACCTTGTGACCTTTGGCGACACGCGCGGCGGCGCGCAGATCCTCCAGGCGGGCATTGGTGC
>DASVBI010000092.1:0-8752 GCA_036375915.1 Terriglobales bacterium
AAATTGCCCGACGGCCCTTCGGCTCGCTACGTTCGCTCAAGGTCTCGGCGGCGGCCCCTCGCTCGCTTTCGCCCGCCAAAAGCCTCGACTTATGGTGCAGCCAAGTGCGGAAAGCGAACATGCCCAGCACCACCAGCGTGATAGCACTCAGCGGCACCTGTCGCCCGGCCACCGGAACTGTCTGATCCAGCGTGGCCACCGCCAGAATTCCCAGGACCACGTAGGCCAGCATAGCGATGGTAAACCGCGACAACCGCAACTCCCTCACGCTCAGCGTGAATGCAAAATCCTGGTGCACAGGGGAGGATTCGAACCTCCGTAGCTCGCAAGGAGCGGCAGATTTACAGTCTGCTGCCATTAACCACTCGGCCACCTGTGCGTAACCTCGCCAGGCGCCGCACCGTCGAGCGCCGGCCTCCATGGGTGGACTAAGCCACTCGGCAGAACACGCTCACGAGCGCGAAAATAGAGACGCAGAAGGAGGCTCTCTCCGCGCCCAACGCCATTTCACGTTTCAGAGTATGGAGTGCGTTCTCGGGAAATTAATTGTTCTGCAACCGCCCGGTCCACCACTCGACTGCTAGCGCCTGAATGTCCTTTTTCTGGAGCTGGCGGAGGGACTTGAACCCCCGACCCTCTGATTACAAATCAGATGCTCTACCAGCTGAGCTACGCCAGCGGTCCTCGCCGCCAGAAATCTGACGTGCTCAGACACTTAAACCTGCCCCCGCTTCGGGAACAAAAACAAAAGGTTAGCACAAACGGAAGAAAACGTGCAAACAGCCACTCTCCCACCTTCCGTTCCAGAGCAGTGCTATGATTTGCAATTCTCTTTTAAGTTTACCCAAATATTATGGGTTGCGCCACTGCCAGGGGTGAAAATCCGGGGGAAGGGCGGGGCGGGTAAAAGCAGCCTATGCGGCGAAGAACTCGCCTCACCATTCTAATCGTGGTTTTGATAGCCGCTGGCCTGACGGCCATCGTGTTGCTGCGCAGCCAGGCTCCGCCGGAACCCGCCCGCCTGTTGCCCGGAGCCGAGGCTTTCGCTTATGTGGATCTGAAATGGGTGCGCCGGCTCAACCACCTGGGCCAAGTCCCCCCCGTTCCCCACGACCCCGAGTACGACGAATTCATCCGCCAGACCGGATTTCAGTTCGAGCGCGACCTGGATGAGGCCGCCTTCGCGGTGCATTATCCGGGAACGCCGGCGGCGCCCGGCAGCGAAATGCGTTTTACCGAGGTATTCACCGGGCGCTGGAATTCGAACCAGGTTGCCGCCTACCTGAGCAAACTGGCGAGTTCGGTGGACAACTACCGCGGGGTGCAGATTTTTGATCTTTCCCTGCAGGGCCGCACTCTGCGCGTGGCCATGCTGGCGGTGGGCACGGTGGCGGTATCGAATTCCGATGATCCGCAGATCGTTCGCGGCATCATTGACCGCTCCCGCAAACTGGCCTCGCCGTTTGGCGGGCCCGCTCTGTTGCGCAGAAACTACAAGCACGTGCCCTTCGGCAGCCTGGCCTGGGCCATCGTGAGCAACCCGGCGCAACTGCACGGCGGTCAGCTCACCGCTACGCTGCTGCCCCCTGAATATCACCAGTTGTTGAGCGGCTCAGTGCTGGTGGCCTCAGTGCGCTTTTTGCGTGCCATCCACCTTCGCGTAGAGGCTCTTTACCAGCAGGAGGCGCGCGCCTCGCAGCTGGCGGATAAGATGGGCGCGTTACTGACCATCTTTCACAGCCTGCAGCCGACTATCGCCTCGGCCGGTTCTGGCGATAGGGATGTGAAGACATTTTTTGACAGCCTGAAGGTCCAGCAGGACAAATCCCGAGTGATCCTTACCGCCACCGTGCCGCTGGACTTCATCAAGAAAGTTTTTACCGAGCCGCCGCCGGAAGTTCTCGCCCCCGCGCCGCAAAACCCGCCTCAGCCCGCGCCTCCAGCCGGACAAAAACGCCGGCCCCGCAAGCACTGAACCAGAACCACGCGGAGGACGCGGTAAAAAAGAGTTCCCGGTTCTCAGTTCTCCGTTTAGGCGATACTTCTCTTTTGCTCGCCAACTTTCAAAACAACGCGGACTGAAGACGCGCGCAGCACGGCCAGGTTATTTGAGGCATACCAAAAACTCCTGCTTCCTTTGTGGGAGATTGCCGGCGGGCGAGAATGGGCCCTAAAGAACTGGCAACTGGGAACTGACAACTGGTCTTACGAACCGTGCTCGATGCCGAAGTCGCGAGCCACAGTGACCCGCAGATACTTGTAGGGGTTCACCGGAACATCGTTGATGCGAACTTCATAATGCAGGTGCGGCCCGGTGCTGCGGCCGCTGTCGCCGATGTAGCCGATAACGTCGCCGCGGTGAATCTGCTGGCCCGCGACCACAGCAAAGCTGGAGAGGTGGCCGTAGAGCGTGCTCAACCCGTGTCCGTGCTCCAGGATGATGGCGCGGCCGTAACCATTCATGAAGTCGGCAAACGCGACTTCTCCATCGGCGGGAGCAATGACCGGCTCACCATAGTCGCAGGAGATATCCACGCCGCGATGGAAAGCGCCCTCTCCGTTGAAGGGATCTATACGTTCCCCAAAGGAGCTGGTAATTCTCCCCATAACCGGCCACAATGCGGGCGCCGCGGAAGCACGGATCCAGTCGTTCATGCTCGCCGGGTGACTGATATTCATGCCGATGGCAATCATGGTGGCGCCGCTCTGCGCGGAACTGCGCAAAGCGTGGAGCTGGTCCATGGAGAGGCCTACTTGCTGCTGCTCAAAATTGCCCGCGGAGTTGCTGGTAAGAATGGGATCTGATTTCAGTCCGTAGAGCGCGGAGACTTCACCGGCCAGCGAGCCCAGGGATGCGACCTGCAGGTCTTTTTCGTGTTCCGCCTGCTCCAGCTTGGAGTAGCGGGCCTTGAGCGCTTCCGTCTCATCCCGCAGTTGGTTGAAACGGGAAACCTTGGCCAGCATGCGGGCATAGGAGCCAACGATGCCGGTCACGCTGAGCAGGCCAATGGCCGCCCCGATGACCAGGACATAGAGGTAATACACCGGGATTTGGATCTTGTGCAGCTGCCCCTCGGGATCGCGGGCGACAAACAGGATGTAGAAACGTTTACGCAATAGTTCTCCTACACGCGTTGAGGCATTTACGACACCAGATTTAACTGCTCAAAACGAGCCGCCGTTGGTTCTACGGCCCCTCCCGGATCCCGGTCACGCCTCCTCTTCGCAGGGGGAGAGGATCGATGACGTCACCGCTCGAATCCAGCTGAACCGGCTAAGGCCCGTCAGTTCAAACATTTGCGGTGAAGGCCCGCTATTCCCAACAAAACTCTGGCCTTCCAGACCGCAGCCAAGGGGAAACAACTGAGTCACCGTAACAAAGTAGATTCTCCCCTGTCAACGAGGTAAACCCCTTAGATCCATTACCGCAGTGACCAATTTAGCCGCGTGTAAGTCCTTGTACCTCTGGGCCATCCGCAGGTTACCTTCTGGCGGCTTGCTATATTTATGGGGCGTGCCGCTACCTGAGAAAGCCCTAATCGCACGAATCCTGCGTCAAGCGCAGGCTTGGGGTCCAGCCATTGGGCCCAGGGGAGAGGACACTATTCAGAAGTCAGGCACCCGCTCCCGGGTTGCCGGCCTGCTGAGAGGAATCGGAGACGACTGCGCCGTGCTCCGCTTGCCCACCGGACACGAGGCCCTGGTTACCACTGATTTCAGCCTGGAGGGGGTGCATTTCCGGCGCCAATGGCACCCGGCGGAATCGGTAGGGCACCGCTGCCTGGCGCGAGGCCTGAGCGACCTTGCCGCCATGGGAGGCATTCCTTTGGCGGCCTTTCTTTCCTTGGCTTTACCGGAAAAACTGCCACAGAGGTGGGTGGACGACTTTATGCGCGGCTTTTTAGCCCTAGCCAAGAAGTTTTCCCTACCGCTGGGGGGAGGCGATACGGCCCAGTCACCCGGGGGTGTGCTGGCCGATATCGTCGTGCTGGGCTCGGCGCCCAAGGGAACGGCAGTGCTGCGCTCGGGAGCGCGACCGGGCGATTCCCTGTACGTGACCGGGGAACTGGGCAGGGCGGCGTTGCTGTTGGAGCGCCTGCGAAGAGGTTCGCTTAAGAAGACTCAGGCTAGTCGCCATCCCGCCCACTTCTTTCCTGTGCCGCGCCTCGCCACCGGCCGCGTTTTGCGGGAAAGAAAGCTGGCCGCAGCCATGATTGATATCAGCGATGGGCTTTCCACCGATCTGCGGCATTTATGCGAGGAAAGCGGGGTGGGAGCGCGCGTTTACGCCGAACAAGTGCCCGTGGCCGGGGGGGCGGCCAACCTGCGCTTGGCGCTGCACGGCGGCGACGATTATGAATTGCTTTTTGCCGCGCGGCAAAAGCTTCCCGCGCAGGTAGGCGGCATAGCGGTGACGCGCATCGGCGAAGTGACTCGCGGGAGCAAAATCGTGCTGCTTGAGGGCGGCAAGCAAAGCGACCTGGCGGCCGGGGGATGGGAACATTTTGGCCGCTGCGGGTAACGCGAGGTCTGTGTACCCCTGGAATGTTGCCGGTTGCAGCGGTTTCGCATACAAACACCCTGGAGAGTTGAGGTACACCCGATGCGGCGATCCCTTTATCTAGCGGTGCTGGCCCTGGTCGGAATGGCGCTTTACCAGTACCAACCGGGGCTGGAGCGGGCGCCGCTGACCGGAACGGCGGCGGGGGCGGTAGCCGGCGACCACTTTTCGCCGACGGAGAACCTGGAGCAACTTGATGTCGAGCAGATATCGCAGGCGCGACAATCGCTGGACATCGCCATGTATGCCTTCACCGACCGCTACCTGGCCCAGGCCGTGATGGAGGCCGCGCACCGCGGAGTGCAGGTGCGAATCTACCGCGACCGTTCGCAGTTCGAGCAGGAGCAGCGCAACGCCGACCTGCACCACGAGCGCTCGCTCAGCGACATGTTTCACCGCCAGCGCAACGTCCAAGTGCGGGTGAAAGATTCCAACGAGCACAACCTGATGCACCTGAAAGCCTATCTCATAGATGGCAAGCTGCTGCGCGACGGCAGCGCCAACTGGTCGGCCTCCGGCCTGAAACAGCAGGACAACAACGCTCATTTCACCACCGACCCCGCGCAGGTGCACGCCTTCCAACAGGCATTCGAGGAAATGTGGTCGCGGCCCCGGAACGAAGTGGCGCAGTAGCTCAGGCCGGTTCCTGATACAGCCCGATGACGTTTCCCGCCGGGTCGGCAAATCTGGCGGTAATTTCGGGTGCGTCCACGCCAATGGGCTGCACGATGGTTCCGCCATGCGCAACCACTGCCTTAACCGCAGCCTCGACGCTATTCACCATGACGTAGATCAGCAGGCCGGGCTGGCTGGCCGGCGGACGCCGCAGCACCCAAGCGCCACTTACCTCTCCCGTTGTATCGTCAAAAGCTGTGTTGCCGTCGCCGCGCTGGCGAATGTTCCAGCCGAACACCGCTCTGTAGAAATCGGCGGAGCGCGCGATATCAGTGGCGGGAATCTCCACGTAGCAGATTTTCCCGTTAGCGGGGGTGGGTGACATCGGAACCTCCGGGGCTTTGTGTCAGAACTCCGTCGGGTCAGACCATCAGACGGCGCAATGCGGAACTACCCAGGCGGGACTATTCTCCCACCAGGCGCATTTTAGCAACACTTTGCCTCTTCCTTACGGAACTTACTCTCAGAAGTTCTATTTGCTGACGGGAGCCAGCCGCAGTCTTGGCTCCGGTTCTGGCAGGGCGCGGGAACCCCGGTTAGAAAGCTGGCGGGGCCAAGGACGGGCAGCGCGAGTTTCTGCCTGCTTGCGTTGCTGTGGGGTGAGATTGCTGCCCAGCATTTCCCGGATAGCACGGCACTTGTTGATCAATTCGGTGGCCCCCCTTTCCGACCGCAAGAGCCAGGTGTAAGCGGCCAGGGGATCGGGGGTGGTGCCACAGCCATCGGAGCACATCTTTCCCAGCATGTACTCAGCCGCAGCCGAACGATGGGAACACCGCAAGTACCACTGGAACTGCTCCGCGTCGTTGCCCGAAGGAGGGGTGGAATCAGGGCCGAAGGGCTGCGCCGGCAAGGGCTGGCCCATCAAAGAGAAAATCACCTCGACACGTTTGTCCACGCCCAGCTTGGCATATATCCGGAGAAGATGGTTCTTGACGGTGTGCTCGCTCAGACCGAGGATGCGGGCAATATCGCGATTGGTGAGGCCGTCGCAGAGGTAAAGCACTACCTCCTGTTCGCGGGGGGAGAGCAGACTCATGCCCGCGCCATTAAGAAAGGAGGGAACCACGGAGCGTTTAAGGCCCTGCAGCACGTAATTGATCTGTTCTCCGGTGGCCCAGATCTGTCCCCGGGCGAGGCACTCAATGCACTTGCACATTTCGGGAAGGGACTGAGCGCGGCTGAAGACGCCGCGTGCGCCGGCCCGAAATGCCTGCACCACCAAACCAGGGTCGCCGCCGTTATCGAGCAACATCAGCACCGCAGGGCAAGCTTGGCCTGCGATTTCGGAGGAGATCTCCAGCCCCCCCCGCGGCCTTTCAAAATCGAGGGCCAGGATAATCACGTGCGGCAAAGCGGGCAGTGCAGCCAAAAGCTCTTCCCGGGTGGCAGCACATCCGAAAATTTTGAAACGGCGCTCCCGTTGCAGGGCTTCCGCCAACAAATGGCTTCCCATGTGAGTGCTGTCAGCAATAAGCACACGGGTGCTGGCCCGACCCTGGGAGACCTCGCAGTCCATAATTCTTATTATCGGGACGTTGCACCTCCCTGCGGCGTGATTGTGTTCAGAAACAATTGTGTGAGTTCCAAAACGGGACTTAACGAGCTGGCCATCCATGGCGGCGGCATGAACGTTGTTGGCGGGTCGTCGCGCGCTTTATGCATTCGCATGGCCCGAAGCGGGAGCTTGGGCCGAGCGTACCCACAATGTCAGGATTTTCCCTAGGCCATTCGGACCACCCAGGAGTATTGGCGCACCGGCCGTTTTCGTCCTGGTGGATGGGGTGACTTTCGGTTTCTTGTGCCCACCTTGCAGCACAAATATGCTGGCGTCGTGTCCGAATCCTCAAGTTACTCGCTCCCGGAAGGCTGGCCATCAGCAAGAATGCACATGGCGAGAACAGAAGCGGAGCGAAGAAGAGCTCGCAGGTTTGCGTTGGAAATTCCAGTTCTTCTTCGCTGGGTTGATGAGGGGCAAACCGCCTGTGAAGGCGCCGGATTTTGCCGCGACATCAGCATCAGGGGAGTATTCGTAATTGCCTGTTCGGCGGCGCCTGCTTTGTCCTGCAAGGTGGACCTGGTAGTGCTCCTGCCTCCTTTCAACCCCAGAGCTCCGGCAATGCGGCTGTGCTCAAGTTGCAGCGTAGTACGTGTGGAACCCATGGGGCGGGGAGTGGGAGTTGGCGTGGGCATCGCCAGCACCTTTGAGGATTTTGAAAATTCGGACCGCCCGGCCTCTACATCCCAAGAAAAAGCTGTCATTCCCTGCTCGTAAAGGCCGTAAGGGCTCGTTCTGGGACCCTGCAAGCGATAGAAGCGAGAACAATTTAGAGCCAGGAATGGGACTCAGGCGGCGGAGCCATGGGTGAATGCAGCCAAATTGCCAAGGTCAGCAGTGCCACAACCGCTCGCCTCCCCTGCTGGTATGCAATCCACACCCGATCGCGTCATGAGAAGCGCATTGAATTAAGCCTGCGGCAAGCGGGAGTGGATACTTTTCTGCCCCTCATCCGGGAGGTGCATCGCTGGAGCGACCGGCGGAAGGAAGTCCAGCTTCCGCTATTCCCCTGTTACCTGTTTGTGCACATTGTGCCGGAAACGGCGGCCCGGCTCACCGTGCTGAAAACGTCCGGAGTACTCAATTTTGTAGGCACGTCAGGTTTGGAGTCCCCCATTCCCGATCAGGAGATTGAACAAGTACGCTCCGTGGTTACGCAGCAGGGTTCGTATTTTCCGTGTCCCTTTCTCAAGACGGGCCAGAGGGTTCGCATCCGGGGCGGCGCCCTCGAGGGGGTGGAAGGCGTCCTCAGCTCGCATAAAGGCGCTGCCACGCTGGTTGTCTCAGTGGAACTGATCCAGCGCTCGGTGTCGGTTCTGATTAACGGCTACGACGTGGAGGCCGCCTAGGAATCTTGCAACATTTATTCGAAGAATTGTTGGAGAACAAAGTGAGGTCGAGGAGCAGAGCGGCAGGAATCGTGGTGATCGCAGTTGTTGCGATGTGCTGGGGCCTGCCGCTTTGCGGCGCACAGGCTTTGGACGACCAAGCTGAAGCCAGGAGCGGAAGGGCAGCAAGTTCCGGCCTCGTACTTCCATCTGACGGGGCAGGCGACTATCTCATCGGGCCCGACGATGTGTTGGCGGTGAACGTGTGGAAAGAGAGGGAAATCAGCGAGGAGGTGCCGGTCCGCCCCGACGGAAAAGTTTCCTTGCCGCTTATCGGTGAGGTGCAAGCCAGCGGCCTGACGCCACTGCAATTGCAGGAAAGCATCCGCGCCAGGCTCTCCGTTTACCTGGTGAACCCGACGGTTACCGTGATGGTAAAGGAAACCCGCAGCCACCGCTTTAACGTGGTGGGGGAGGTGGAACGGCCTGGCTCGTTTGTGCTGGGCCAGCCTCTGAGGGTGCTGGATGCGCTGGCCATGGCGGGTGGATTTCACGATTTCGCAAAAACGAGCGGCATCTATGTGCTGCGCCTGAGTGCAGACGGCTCGTACCAACGATTCCCTTTCAACT
>DASVBI010000497.1:0-4415 GCA_036375915.1 Terriglobales bacterium
ACCACCTGCCGCAGGTGGAGGAAAAGCTGGCGCAGCGGGGCATGAAGGCCGCCGAGGTCCTGGGACAGTTCCGCGAACTGGACGGGGTACGCCGCCAGCACATCACCGAGCTGGAGAGTCTGCAGGCGCGGCGCAACCGGGCGTCGGAGGAAATTGCGCGCCTGAAAAAAGACAAGCAGGATGCCAGCGCGCAAATTGCAGAAACCAAGGAGCTGCGGGAGAAGATCCAGGCGCTGGAGGGTAAGGCTCAGGAAGAGGACGCGCGCCTGCGCGAGCTGCTGGCCGGCATTCCCAACATGCCCAACGCCAGCGTGCCGGTGGGCAAGACTTCCGAAGATAATGTGGAGGTGCGGCGCTGGGGCAAGCCGCCGGAGTTCGCATTCGCGCCCAAACCGCACTGGGAATTGGGCGAGCGGCTGGGCATCCTCGACCTGGAGCGCGCCGCCAAGCTGAGCGGAGCGCGGTTTGCCGTGTACTGGGACCTGGGGGCGCGCCTGGAGCGAGCGCTGGCCAACTTCATGCTTGACCTGCACACGCGCGAGCACGGCTACACCGAGGTGCTGCCGCCCTACCTGGTCAATTCCGAATCCATGTACGGTACCGGGCAGCTGCCCAAGTTTGCCCAGGACTCGTTCCGTGTGCCTCATGGAGAGGAAAAGGACTTGTGGCTCATACCTACGGCCGAGGTGCCGGTCACGAATTTATATCGCGACGAGATACTGGAGGCAGCGCGCCTGCCGGTGTCGCTGACCGCTTACACGGCCTGCTTCCGCAGCGAGGCCGGGTCCTACGGCAAAGATGTGCGCGGCATCATCCGCCAGCACCAGTTCCAGAAAGTGGAGCTGGTCAAGTTCAGCCGGCCGGAGAGCTCCTACGATGAACTGGAGAAGTTGACCCACGACGCGGAAGAGGTGCTGCAGAAACTGGGGCTGCACTACCGCGTGATGGCGCTGTGCACCGGCGACCTCGGATTCAGCTCGGCCAAGACCTATGACCTGGAAGTGTGGCTGCCGGGGCAGCAGCTGTTCCGGGAGATTTCTTCCTGCTCGAATTTTGAGGCTTTCCAGGCGCGGCGGGCCAACATCCGCTACCGCCCGGAGGGCAAGAGCAAGACCGAGTTCGTGCACACGCTGAACGGCAGCGGGCTGGCCATTGGGCGCACCTGGCTGGCGATTATCGAAAATTACCAGCAGGGGGACGGGAGCGTGGTGGTTCCTGAGGCGCTACGACCGTACATGGGTGTGGAACGGATTACGCCGCGGAAGTTTTGAGCGGTTCGTCTACGCCCGCGGTGCCGCGTCTGCGCCGCAGCATGACGCGGGCTTCGCAAGGCGAGTTGCGGGCGAGGGCGCCCGCGCCACAAGATTGACCAGAACTACATGAGAGCGGCTTTCCCCGCGAACTCCAGCACCGCGCCCTGCTGCGTTTGTAACTCTTCGATCTGAGCGCCCGGGCGTCGCACTTTGACGACGGCGCTCGCCAGGCTGTTGTTTACAACGTCGAAGCTGCCGGAACAGTCCGTCTTCAAATAGGGCAGGCGGTGACTACCCGGTCCACGGCCGTCAATGGCCACTTCCAAATGTATCCCATCTTTGCCGGAACAACGAAAATTCCACACGAGCGCGCCCGGTTCGCGGTCGGTCTCCTGCAAATTGCGGAGGACGTATTCCCTGCCTTCGTGCCACAGCACGCACTTGCGGAACACCAGGCCGAGCGGCATCTCGTAAACCAGGGCTTCCAGCGTGCTGGGGCTGGCGCCGGGACGCTCAAAGTATGCGTGAGTCCATTTCCAGAAGTTGCGGTGACGATAGCCGCAGTTGTGTCCCTGAACGCCGAAGCCGAGCGGATCGCCCTGGAATTGGCGACCATCCAGCGTGATCCGGCCGGAAAAGATGGCGTCTGAATGCGGGGTGCGGGAGAAGCCAATCCAGCCTTTGTGGCTGAGCGTGGTGCGAAAGCGGGAGGTATAGCGCAGGTCCCAGGAGATCTCGTGCCCGTCAACCTGTAGCTGCCCGCGGCAGAAGTCTTCGTCAATCGCGTTGGCGCCGACGGCAAGATGAAATGGGCTCCGGCCCCGAGCGCTGAGTTCCAATCCCGCCAGGGGGAAGCCCTGGATGCAGCTTTGCGGCTTGCCTTCGTGCGGGAACCAGGTGGCCCAGACCTGGACAGGCAGGCCCGCGGGATTGCCTGCGCAGCCGCTCCGGCCGGGATTCATCAGAAGATAACGAAACCACCAGGCGCCGCTGCCATCGGCCAGGCCGAGGCGCAAAAACCACACCTCATAGCGGCGGCGCATGGTGAGCGAGGAGTAGGGCTCGTTGAGGGTGGGCACGAAGAGAAGAATAAACTATCAACATGTGGGAGCGCCGGAGGGCTGAGCCGAATGTAGATTCGCACATTTGGCCGCTGGACAGATTGAATGCGCCCAACGATGGCTCAAGCGGCCAAATGTGGGGCACCTGCGAGCCGGTGATTGTTATACTCAAATCACCATGGTACGAGTGCGATTCGCGCCTTCCCCCACCGGCTTCCTGCACGTCGGGAGCGCGCGCACCTTCCTCTTTAACTGGCTGTTTGCCCACCACCAGGGCGGCACTATGGTGCTGCGGGTGGACGATACTGACGTGGAGCGCAACACCGAAGCCTCGCTCAACTCCATTTTTGAGGGCCTGCGCTGGCTCGACCTGAGCTGGGACGAGGAATATAAGCAGTCGGAGCGGCTGCGCCTTCACCGGGAGATGGCAGAAGCCATCTTCCGGAAGGGGCTGGCCTACCGCGATTTCACACCCGCGCAGACAGGGGAAAAATCCAGCGCGCAGGGGCCGTGGCTGTTCAACGCCGGCATGAGGGAGCTTTCGCGGGAAGAAAGCGACCGGCGGGCAACCGCGGGCGAGCCGTTCGCGCTGCGCTTTCGCGTGCCGCGGGAGACGGAGCGGGAGATCCGCTTCACCGACATTGTTTACGGCGAGCAGGCCAAGTCCACCGCCGACATCGAAGACTTCGCCCTGCTGCGCAGCGACGGCATGCCCACCTACCACATGGCGTCGTGCGCTGACGATGCCGATTTGCGCATCAGCCACATCATTCGCGGCCAGGACCACCTGACCAACACCTTCAAACACCTGCTGATTTTCGAAGCGGCGGGCGCGGCGGCGCCGAAGTTCGCGCATCTGCCGCTGCTGGTGGCGCCCGACGGCAGCAAGCTTTCGAAGCGGCGGCACGGGCCGGTGGTGAGCGTTACCACCTATCGCGACGCAGGCTTCCTGCCGGAGGCTTTCATAAACTTTCTGTGTCTGCTGGGCTGGTCGCCAAAAGATAACCGGGAAATGATGTCGCGGCAGGAACTGGTGGAAGCGTTTTCGCTGGAGGGCATCAACCGCGCCAACGCGGTGATCAACTTCAAGGAGCCGCCCACCCAGCCCGACGATACCTTCGATCCCAAGGCCCTGTGGCTTAATGCCGAACACATCCGCGCGCTGCCGGTGGAAGAGCTTTGCCGGCGGCTGCTGCCGGTGGTGCGGCAGGCCGGGTACGAGGTCGCGCCGGAGAAGATGCTGGAGATCACGCGCCTGGTGCGGGAGCGCATTCGCCTGCTGAACGAGGTGCTCAGCGTGGCCGACTTTTTCTTCCGCGACAAGCTGCCGCCCTACGATGCGGCGGAACTGGTTCCACAGAAGGGCGATGCCGAGATGGCGCGCCGGGTGCTGCAGCGCGCGCGCGAGGTGTTGCGTGAGGCCAAGTTCACGCATCAGGGACTGGAACAGGCGCTGCGGGGCGCGGCGCAGGAGCTGGGCGTGAAGGCGGGGCAGATGTTTCAGCCCATTCGTGTAGCCGTGACCGGGCGCAAGAATTCGCCGCCACTGTTCGAAACGCTGGAAGTGCTGGGAAAAGAGACGACGCTGGCGCGCATCGAGCAGGGGATTGAAAATATCCATCAGCCAACCGGCAACTAGCCGCTGGCGCCGAGGAAGGCCAAGATTTCATGAGCAATCGCAATCCGGCCGCAGAAGCCGTTAAGGAGAACGCCGCCAGCAGCGGGACGAGCGCCCCTGCCGGCGCGAGCACGCCCAACTTTATTCGCGACATCATTCGCGAGGACCTGAAGAGCGGCAAGCACGGCGGGCGAGTGCAGACCCGCTTCCCTCCCGAGCCCAACGGCTACCTGCATATTGGCCACGCCAAGGCCATCTGCCTGGACTTCGGACTGGCCGACGAGTTTGGCGGCCACACCAACCTGCGCTTCGACGACACCAACCCGGAGAAGGAAGAGACCGAGTACGTTGATTCGATCATGGAAGATGTGCGCTGGCTCGGCTTCGAGTGGGACGGCCTGTACTACGCCTCCGACTACTTCGACCAGCTCTACGAGTGGGCGCTGCAGCTGATTCGCGCGGGAAAAGCTTACGTGGACGACC
>DASVBI010000508.1:0-9037 GCA_036375915.1 Terriglobales bacterium
CCTGCCGCGAATGGTCAAGTTACGGGCCTCGAACTGCAACTGGGAAAGATTCCACTGGAAAGCGCCGAGTTCGACCCGTCCCCCAGTCGCACGCTGCAAATGCACAATCACGTAAGCGCGCACCTGCGCCTGGAAGCGCGCGCTGCTGAGGTACCAGCCGGCGGCCACAAAAAACATCAGCGTTAGAATGCCGACAGTTGCCGGCAGAAGGAGCCGATTGCGGAGAGCACCCGCTTTGCCGCCGGGCATGGCTGGACCGTGGTTGGCGCTGCTGGGCGTCACTGACTGACTCCTGGCTGCGAGGCGCCCATTCTGATGTCGCTCTGGGAACGCAGATCATGCAGCCAAGACGCTAGCAGTTCATTCATGCGCCGCTGGGTAAGCAGTTCCTCGATCTTGGGAGAAACCTCCACCAGGGGAACATCCTTGACTCCCGACTTACGCAATTCCGGCAACAGTTGCTGCTGGTAATAGCTTTCGATACTGCTGTGGCTGATGTGGATGGTGGGCCGCAGGCGCACGTCAATCAACCGCTCCAGGCGGGCCTGCAAAGCAATATGGCGGACCAGGTCCTGCTGGCGAAGCCCGTAGCGCTGCAAATCCGCCTGCCATATAGCGGACTTTTCCGCCCCCGGATATTGTTGGCGAATGGCCCGCAGGTTCTTTTCGACATTGGGCGTAGGGATGTTGAGCACCCCCTCCTGCTCGTCTTCCTTGATCTGCTGGCGTAACAGCTCCTGATCAATCAAGCGGTCCAGCGCAGCTTTGCGGTCAGCCGCGGTCAGGCTGGAAAGCGCGCGACGGTTGACGAAAGCCTCATAGCGGACCTCCTCATCCCAGTCGCTCTGCAGGATGGGTCGGTTGTTAACCGTTGCCACCACCCGCTCGATGATGTCGGTGGCAAGGGCGGCACTTGCCGCCAATACCACAATCAGCACGAGTTGGAAGCCGCGCCGCAGCATCAGAAGGTCTGCCCAATACTAAAGAAAAAGCTTATGTGGCGGCCAGTCTCAACATGGGGAAAGGGAAAGGCCTGATCTCCCGTGTTCTGGTTCACCGGAAAAACCGGAGGATTCAGGTTATAGCCGACGTCGAAGCGCAGCGGGCCGATTGGGGTCCTGTAACGAATGCCGCCCCCGACGTTCTGAGACAAGTAAGAAAAATTGCAGGTAATGCTGCCGACAAAGCAATGGCTGGTGTCCTGGTTGAAACGGGTCAGGCCCGTAGCCATCTCGTTAGGGTTGGCGAAGACATTGCCCGCGTCGTGGAAGACGACAAACCCCATGTTGTTGCCCAACCAGGGCAGGGAAACGGGGGGAGTGCGCACCTCCAGGTTGTTGATGAACAGTGCCTCTCCACCCAGAGGAGCGCCGGTGGCGGGATCGCGCGGCCCGGCCTGGTTGATGGCAAAGCCGCGCAGCGTGTTGCCGCCGCCGGAGAGAAATCGTTCTGGAAGTGGAATGACCTGGCTGGCGCCGAACTGGTTCTCCACCCCCACCGTAGTGGACCGGGCAAAAACCCACCTGTTTTTGCTGCGGCTGGACCCGAAGGGCACGTAAGTCGCGTTTTGCGCCAGCAAACGGCTGAAGTTGGACTCGGAGCCGAAGAATCCGGCGGCCACGCCGGCGTCGAAGGTGGTGTAGTTGCCCCGGGTGGTCTCGATGGGATTGTCGCGCTTATCGCGAATGTAGGTGATGCTGGGCATGCCCACGCGCACCGGCTGCGAAAGCGTGGGAAACAGGTTGGGCGACAGGGGAACCAGGTTGGTGGCCTGGACCCGGCGGTAGGTAAAACGGTAAAGAGTGGTGGTCGCTTTGCTCCAGCTCTGCTCGATTTGCGCCGAGCCTTCCAGCCGGTTGGAGGTGTAGGTAACAACGTCCAGAGAATTGTCGTAAAAGCCGGCGAGCGTGAAGCGAAGCTTATCATCGTTAAGCCAGTGCGGCGCATCGTAGCTGACCAGCGCGCGCTGCTCCAGACGGCCCACGTGCGATTTGAAGGAGATGGTGTGGTCGCGCCCGCGAAAGTTTAAACGAGTCACCCCGAAGGAAACCCGCGGGCTGACTCCGGTTTCTCCCTGGGGCTGGGTGGGACCGGCAGGCTGCCCGGTTTGCGCTTCAAATCCGAAGCCGTAATTAAAAGTGTAGCGGCGGGCCTCTTTCACGCTGAAGAGCACGTTCTTGTCAGGTATGTCGCCTTCAGGATTCTGCACCGCGGTGTCCACTTCATTGAAGATGCCGAGGTTATAGAGCTGGCTCTGGCTGTCGTACATCTGGTTCTGGCTGACGGGATCGCCGGTGTGAACCTGCAACTCGCGGCGGACCACATAAGGGCGGGTGTAGTTCAGCCCGTCCACCAGCACGCGATTCACGAAGAATTGCTGCCCTTCACGAATGGTGTAGGTAAGGTCCATGCGGTTGGGCTGCCCGGGCGCGGGCGTGGCGGCGTATTCGAAAGCGGCATCGGGAAAGCCGTTGTTGAAGTAATAAGTGAGAATGGAATCGCGGTCACTGGCGATATTAGCTTCTGAAAATGGCTGCCCTTCAACGTTGGAGAGATTGGCGCGCAGGGCCTGCTCGGGAATGACGCGATTGCCGGCAAGGTGCAGGGTTCCGACCACCGTCTGCGGTCCCTCGTCAATGTTGATCTCCACCGCGATGCGCCCCATCTGCCCCAGGTAATTGTCGTGCACCGCGGGCGTGACCTTCACCTGCTGGAAGCCGTTGGCGTGATAGAGATTTTCAATGGTGGCCACATCGCCGGCCAGCAGTTGCTGGCTGTACATGCCGTGGGAGAAAAGCCGCCCCGCAGGCTGGACCTGCATGCGCTCGCGAATCACGCCGGCCTCAAAGTAGGAGTTGCCGGTGATATCAATGTTGCTGAGCTTGTGCCGCATGCCCCGTTCGACAATGTAGATGATCTGGCGTTCGTTCTTCTTTTCGTCGAACTCGGAGCGCACGTTCACTTCCGCGTCGAAATAGCCGCGGGTCTGCATGTAGTCGCGCAAATTACGGCGGCCCTCATTCACCAGATCCTCGTCCACGGCGTTCTCTTCGTAAACCGGGATCAGCTTTTTAATCTCTCCGCCCCGCATGCCCACTCCCTGCACGCGCACCAGAACGATAGGGCCGGGCTCGACGTGAAGCACGTAGTCCACGGTATTGGACGCGGGCTGGAAGGTTTGGCTGGGGATTGAGACCTGGGCTTCGAGGTGGTCAATCTTCTGGTATTTCTTTCGCAGGCGGCGCAAGGCGCTGGTAATGGTCTGCGCCATGACCCGGTCGCCGGGATGAAAATGCGCGGCGTCGAGCAGTTCCAGCAGGGGGTAACCGGAATGGCCGGTAAGCGTGATGCGGCCAACCCTGGCTTGCGCCCCCGGCTCCACGCGGAAGGAAATATTCACCTGTTGGGTTGCGGGGTCGCGCTGCTCGCTCTCCGTAATGGTGGCCTGGTAATAGCCATTCTCCTGCAGCAGCTGGCCCATGCGATCAATGCCGGTCTGCAGTTTCTCCGCGCTATAGAGTTCGCCCAGTTGCAGTTTGGTGGCGTTGACCAATTGCGTATTGGTAAGCTCGCGGGGTGCGCCTTCCACGTTGACCACGCCCACAAAGTAGTTCTGGACGGCGCGGAACACCAGGGTGACCTCATTCTGCGGGGTGCGGCCGGCCTCCACCTGGATATCGGCGAAACGGCCGGTGGCGAAAAGGGCTCGCACGCTGTCATGAATCTTAGAGCGGTCCAGCGGCTGGTTGGGTTTTTGGCTGACGATTTTGCGCAACTGTTCCAGGTCGCCGCTCTCAACCCCGGCAAAGCGGATATCGCGGACCGGCAGGCCCTGATATTCGAAGATGGCGCCCAGGGGCATAGAAGGCGGTGCTGGTTCTGAGACCGGCTGGGCGAGAGCGGAGTCCTGGGGCGCGGCGGCGGACTGCAAAGAGTGCGACTGCGACCATGACGCGGCATGCTGTCCTTGCGCCAGCGCCGGCAGCACAACGCCGGCCGCCGCCAGCAGCGCCACGGTCGCGAGTGTCCGGACGAACCTTGTCCCTACGGCCAAACGCACTCCTTGCCGGCTTGCCTATCCCGTCTAAGGTTGATTTCAGCCACTTCGATGAACCGGCCACCCAGGCAACGACGCACGTCCGAGACGCAGAGAACAGCGTCGCCACGAACCTGCCGGGAAAGCTTGCGGCGCGCCCCACACCTCCCAGACAGCGGCCATGCTCCGATTCGCGAGTTGCTGACTCCTATAATAAAGGGTTAGTACCACTGGATGCACCTGGAGCAGTGTTTATGCGGGTTCGGGGGGACCTCTGTGCTCGTATAGGGGAAGCCGTGTTCGCAGTGCTCGCAGGCCGGTTTCGCGCCACGAGCAGCCCATAGAGTCGTAGCTCGTAAGCCATCTCGTCTAGGGTCGTAAGTTGCTGTATTCTGCCATCCGACATCCGTCAGAAGACTGTGAAGCTAAAGACGTGGTCGCGCATCGCGGCGGTAGTATGCATTCTGACCTCGGCGCCACTTTGCGTCCTGAAGTATCCGTGGCTGCCGGCAACAGTCCTCCAATTTGCTGAACTGCAGCACGATCCTGCACCGTGGGGAACACCCTCCTACCACCAGGGACGCGAGGAACGGCTCGCGCGAGTGAAGCTGGCGTTGCTTCTCTACGCGCTTGGTACGGCATCGCTCTGCGGCTTGTTAGCCATTGCCGCCCAAGTTCTCCCCTGGTGGCTGGAGCCGCTGACTTGGGGCTTGATTGCTGTGACCGCATTGTGGATTGCGCGATTCGACACCCCAGCGATGCCAGGAACACATCCGACATACCTATTCGTCGCGGTTTACCTTCCTGCAGGAATTGGCGCTGCTGCAGCCCTGTTCGCTGTTGTCAGCCTCGCCTGGCAGTTTGGACACTGGCTATCCCTCTACACAGGATAGTTTCTCGTTAAGGGACAAAAATTGAGGGAGCAGCAGAGCGGCTCCCAGGCCATCTCACGCCCGGTCGCCAGGGGCTCATTACGTCACTTGGAGCTGACCAGAGCGGCCCAAAAGCGGATTAACCAAAGACAGGTCTTTCCTCTCGACATATTACAGGTAAGCCGTTGACTCCGATAACCTCTCGTGGCATCTCCAAGCGAGTGAAAATGCTCGAAAAAGGCGGCTCCAGGTGCATGGGTCGTAAAATAAAGGGTTAGTACATCCTGAGGGGATGGCGTGTGAGTTTCGAGGAGCGTTACTCGCGGCAGGTTTTGTTTCCGGGCATTGGCACCCAAGGCCAGCGCCAGCTGGGGAGGGCGCGGGCGACCATTGTGGGCTGTGGCGCCACTGGTTCGGTGCTTGCCGGCTTGCTGGCGCGCGCCGGGGTGGGCAGCTTGCGCATCATAGATCGCGATTACGTTGAGGCCAGCAACCTGCAGCGCCAGGCCTTGTTCGACGAAGCCGATGCCGCCTCTTCCCTCCCCAAAGCCATCGCTGCCGCCCGCAAGCTGGCTGCTTTCAACTCCGAAATTGTGGTCGAGCCGGAAGTGGCTGACCTTACGCCGGAAAACATTGACCGCCTGCTCTCGGGAGCGCAGCTGTTGCTGGACGGCACGGACAATTTTGAAACCCGCTACCTGCTGAACGATTTTGCCGTGCAGCGCGAACTACCCTGGATTTACTGCGCCGCGGTGGGCAGCTACGGCGCGACCATGAACATCCTGCCCGGCCAAACCGCCTGCCTGGCCTGCATTTTTCCGGAAGCGCCGCAGGGCGCTCTCGAAACCTGCGAAACCGCCGGCGTGCTGGGCCCGGCCGTCAGCCTGGTAGCCTCGGTGGCGGCGGCAGAGGCATTAAAGCTGCTGGCGGGAGCACGGGAGCAACTGCGTTCCACCCTGCTTTCCTGGGATACCTGGAGCAACCAGACCTCCGCTCTCCAGACGGGGGGACCGCGCCCGGATTGCCGGGCTTGCGGGCGGCGCGAATTCATCCACCTGACCGGGGAGGGACGGCCCCATATCACCCTCTGCGGGCGCAATTCGGTGCAGATTCATGAACACGCTCGCCCGGTGGATTTCGCTGTCATCGGTGAACGGCTTAAGCCGCACGGCACCGTCCGCCACAACGAATTTGTGCTCAAGTTTTGGCATGAGCCCTACGAGTTCACCCTCTTTCCGGATGGGCGGGCCATTATTAAAGGAACTTCAGACACTGCTACGGCTAGAAGCTTATATGCCCGCTATATAGGAAGTTAGTGACTTTTTAGCAGGAAATACTTTAAGATTTGCCGAAATACCCGGCTAAACAGCCGGGAGGAGGAAGTTATGGGTCGCGGGGTCCTGGCAGGGGCAGTCCTGTTGTTGAGTTTGGCGGTGGCGCAGGGTTTTGGGCAGACCTGGGTGACCAACACCGGTTTTGCCGGCAACCGGTTGTTATGGAATGAATTCAACTATCCGGTGATCAGCACGCCCATGGTGAGCCTGAATTCGGTTTCCCTCTCGCCCGCGGGAGCCAGCAACGCTACCCCCGGCAATGTGGCAGGAGCCACCAACGCCACTCTTTCCGTCACCAACATGGGATTGAGCAGCACGGCGAACATGATGCCGCCGGCGGCTCCCCTGGTCAGCGTCAGCGGCCAACCCACGGTGGTGGGGGCGGTCTCTCCATTTATCGCCCCGGCACCGTTCGTGCCTGTGGCTGCGGCCGCCCGGCGCTTTATGGTTCGCCGCGGACCGCAGGGAATGATGATGGCCCACAATGCCCCTCAGACGATCTTCATGAACACGGGCGCGGCGGCGTTTGACAATGCCTATGGCATTCCAGTTCCGCCCGAGAACCTGGCCCAGGCTGCGAAGAACATTCGGACATGGGAGCAGGCGCACCCACCGGCGAAGGTCTATACCAACCAGGACATTGACCGGATCCACCAGCAGGACGCGAACCGGCCCGAGACCGCGATTCCGACGCAAAAGCAGTAGGCAGGTTGCAGAGTTTCGAGGTTGCGAAGCTTCAGGGTTTCAGGGGTTTCAAAGTTTCAGGGTTTCAAGGTTTCGAGTTTCAAGTTTCCATTTCGTCAGGGAATGGTCTTGAAACTCGAAACTGAAAACCGCGGACTTCCTCCCCCAGTGACCCCCATCACATCTGGCGTTTTGCTTCATCTGCTATCCTCTGCTTTCACTCGGGTATAAAAAGAGAAGTCCACCTTGACTGCCGAAGCCGCCGTCCCCGCAACTGCCGCACGCCCCCAACCTTCACGCCTGTATCGCTGGATGGTGCTGATGTTCATCAGCCTGGCCATGTTGGGCAACTACTACGTGTACGACTGCATTGCCCCCATCGCCGACCTGCTGGTCAGGCAGTTGCATTTCAACGACGCCAATATCGGGCTGCTGCAGGCGATTTACAGTATGCCCAACGTTTTCATGGTTCTGGTCGGCGGCATCGTTGTGGACCGTATTGGCACGCGCAAAGCGATCTTCATATTTGGCACCCTGTGCCTGCTGGGCGCGGCCATCACTGTAACCTCCCCCCGACTGGCGGTAATGGCCTCTGGGCGGCTGGTCTTCGGCTTGGGCGCCGAATCCATGATCGTGGCCGTCACCACCGCTGTGGCCAAGTGGTTTCGCGGCAAGGAATTGAGCTTCGCCTTCGGCATCAACCTGATGCTCTCGCGTTTCGGCACCTGGCTGGCGCAGAATTCCCCCACTTGGGCGAAGCCTGCCTACAGCAACTGGCGCAATCCGCTGTTCATCGCGGTGGGTTTCGGCACCTTGTGCGTGATTGGCGCCGTGCTCTACTGGATTTCTGAGGTGCGCGCGGAGCAAAAGTACTCGCTCGGACAGGCAGGCTCGACCGACAAGGTCGTCTTCGGCGATATCTTTCGCTTCGGCCGCTCCTACTGGTACATCGTGGCTTTGTGCATTGTGTTCTATTCGGGCATCTTCCCCTTTGAAACTTTTGCCATTAAGTTTTTCATGGACGCGCGCCACACCAGCCGCGAGTTGGGGGGATTTCTGGTCAGCATTCTGACCGCATTCACCATGTTCGGCACGCCCGCGTTCGGCTTGTTCGCGGACAAGATCGGCAAACGCGCCCTGCTCATGATGTTCGGTTCCCTGCTGCTTATTCCTGTCTACCTGATGATGGGTTACACCAGCGTCTCGCTTTACGTGCCCATGGCCATGATGGGCGTTTCGTTCTCGCTGATTCCGGCAGTGATGTGGCCGTCGGTGGCCTACATCGTGGAACAGTCGAAGCTGGGAACGGCTTACGGGTTGATGACCATGATCCAGAACATCGGGCTGGCGGGATTCAACCTCCTGATCGGCTGGGCCAATGACCACGCTCACGCCAGTGCCGCCAATCCTGAAGGCTACCGCCTGGGCATGTGGATATTTTCCATTCTCGGCTTTCTGGGAATGACGTTTGCCTTACTGCTGCGCCACCGGGAAACCGGGCCGCACGGCCATGGGCTGGAGACCATCACGGCCAAGTCGGCGGCGGCTTGAGTCGCCATCGCGGCATATGGAAGGGGCCGTTTGTTTTCGAGGAGGCGTAACAAGTTACGCCTCTACCAGGGCGCAATTGATATACGGCGGCCCAGAACGGTAGAGACGTTGCTTGCAACGTCTCTGTTCTCCCTCGTGCAGCGCCCCGGTTCAGGCGGTCTGCAGAATCTGCCGAATGGCAGCCGAGAGCCGCTCCCAGTTGGCGGTCTCTTCTTCCAGTTGTTTGCCGCCCGCGCGCGTGAGCGAGTAATACTTCGCGCGACGGTTATTCTCCGAAGGCCGCCACTCCGCTTCAATCCAGCCCTGCTGTTCCAGGCGATGCAGGGCGGGATAAAGAGAACCTTGCTGCACCTGTAACACGTCTTGAGAGACCTGCTGGATGCGCTGGGCGATGCCCCAGCCGTGTCTGGGTTCGAGCGCCAGCGTCTTCAGGATCAGCAGGTCGAGCGTGCCCTGCAGCAGGTCCACCGGTTGGCCCATACTTCCTCCATGATTTCTACAAGCGAGACGTAACCAGTTACGTATTTACCACGACTCTCAGCATCGTCCATTCCGGCCCG
>DASVBI010000673.1:0-2418 GCA_036375915.1 Terriglobales bacterium
AACGCCCTCTCCAACGGCCGGCGGGTTCTCTCCCACATCCGTGACCTCAAACCCGATGTGGTCTGGTTTAACCTGGGATTTTCCAGCTATGGGGACCGGCCGGCGGCTGCTTTTGCGGGTATTTGTAGTCCTGCGCTGGCACGCATAAGCGGTTACTACACCCACGTCACCCTGCACCAGGTGATTGACTACGTCTCCATGAAGGATGCAGGCGTGCGTTTTCCTCGCCTGTACCGCGCCGCGGGATATGTGGCCACCCGTCTGGTGCTGATGTCGAACTCCATCTCCGTGCTGCTGCCGGCGTATCGCCGTACCCTGCGCGAAAAATATCGCGGCGCCAACATTCACGTGCGCGTGCATGGCATTCTTTCCAGCCGTCCGGAATATCCTGACTTCAGCCGCCGGGGAAATCCGATGCACCGGGTCCTCGCCTTCGGCAAGTGGGGAACCTACAAACGCCTGGAACCCATTCTCGAGATATTCACCACGGTGGCGGCGCGCGTGCCCAATGCGCAGCTGGTGGTTGCCGGCGGCGATCATCCCAAGACGCCGGGTTATGTGGCGTCAGTGGCGCGAAAGTACGAGGGCGATCCGCGCATCGTGTTCACCGGCTACGTGCGGGAAAACGAAATTCCTGAGCTTTTCAAGAGCGCGACTGTGGCCGTCATGCCTTATTCTTCCGCCGCCGGCTCCAGCGGTGTGGCCCACCTGGCTGCAGCTTACGGGCTGCCCATCGTTTGCGCCGACATTGCCGACTTTCGCGAGATGGCCGACAACGAAAACCTGGCCATCGCCTTCTACGAAACCGGAAACCTGCTTAGCCTGGCGGATCAGCTCACCGACCTGCTGCAGTCGCCCGAGCGCCAGCGGCAAATGTCGGAACAGAATTTCTCCGCCGCCATGCGCATGACCATGCCCCAGATCGTTCGTCAGTATCTGCGCGCCTTTGACCTTCATCAGCGCACCCGGGCCCTGGAACCGCTGCGCCGCTTCCGCCGCATTCCCACCTGGGTATCCACCCGTTCGGCACTGGCCCGCGCCGTTTCCGCCCGCACCGCGCCCTGGATGTAACCGCCGCCTTGCGCCAACCGGGAAACTGGCTCGCAAGCCCCTCCTAAAGCCAAGCTCTCCCTAAAACATTCAGGCCGAGCCCGCAAAGACCGGCCGACACCGAGGGTTGCTTCCGGCGTTCCACTAAGGTGAAAACAGCTGATAAATGCAGTCTTTGGCGGACTGGCAGCGCCTCGCTCCATGTTTACCATCGAGTTAATCCAAGGCAAGTACATACCCGGCCGGGCAAAGCCGGAATCAATTTCTGAGGTTCGCAGGGCCTTCGTTTCCCCCAAAAACAAGCAGGGCAAAAGGGGGAGACGTGTCGAATTTTTACCGGGGTGGGGCGCTGTTGGCGGCCGCATTAACGTTAGGATTGGCGGCCTGCGGCGGCGGCTCCATGTCGCCCCACGCGGCCTCGGCTGCGCAGGGCAGCCCTGCCAGCCCGCAATCGGCCACGATCAATAACACCAGTGCTGCCGATTCTTTTGTGGCCCAGCAGAACGGCAACCCGGCCGCGGGCAACGTGAGCAAGGTTTCCATCCGCAGCGCGCTCAAAATACCCGCCTCCACCCCCATTTGGGCCCACCTGATGGTGTGGTTCGGCCAGACCAATCATATGAATGTGGGCTACGATTCCGCCGACCCCAGCCAGGTCCATAAGCAACTGGATGACATGCAAAGCCGCGGCATCCAGGGCGCCATCATTGACTGGTACGGCACTGACCCCAGCCATACCCACGAGGACAACGCCGCCGCCGTGGTCATGCAGGACGCGCAAGGACGCAACGGATTTCAGTTCGCCATTATGGAGGATGCCGGTGGCGGACCTCAGTTGTGCGCCCAGCAGCCTGGATGCGACGTCACTCAGCAGGTCATCAACGATCTGAATTACGTGACCAGCCATTACGCGCAGTCATCGGCCTACATTCGCATCAACGGCCATCCCGCCATCTTTTTCTTCGGACTCGAAGCGTTCCCGGTGAACTGGAACAAAGTCAGGGCGAAGGTGCAGGGCGCTCCGGTATTCATTTTTCGCAACCCTGTCGGTTTCCAGGCTGCGCAAACCAACGGCGGCTTCAGCTGGGTCAATGTCAATACCGCCGACGCCAACGATTGGGGCCAGTCCTACCTGGATTCTTTCTATGCCACCGGCAAGGAACACGCCAACGACGCCGTGGTGGGCAGCAGCTATAAGGGGTTCAACGACACGATTTCGGGCTGGGGACAGCATCGCATTCTCAACCAGAACTGCAGCCAGACCTGGCTGGCCACCCTGGACGAGATCGGGAAATACTACGGCGGCAATTCCGGCCTGAGCGGTGTCCAGTTGGTCACCTGGAACGACTACGAAGAGGGCACGGAGAT
>DASVBI010000215.1:0-2508 GCA_036375915.1 Terriglobales bacterium
TCTCTGGGCGGCGGCGTTCTAGGCCTGGTCCTCGGCTTCATCGGGGTCCGCCTCCTGCTCGATATCAACCCGGGAGACATTCCTCGCATCGGCGAAAACGGGTCGGCGGTCGCGCTCGATCACAACGTCTTGCTTTTCACCATTGGCGTCTCTGTGCTCACCGGAATCCTCTTCGGCCTGGTGCCGGCGCTCAGCGTCTCCCGCTCCAATCTGGCAGCGGCGATCAACGAAAGCGGAAACCGCTCCAGCGGCGGCTTTCGCAGCGGAAAGGTGCGCTCCATCCTGGTGGTGAGCGAAGTGGCTCTTGCCCTGGTGCTCGTGGTCGGCGCCGCCCTGCTCATCCGTACCTTTATGAAGCTACGGGCGGTTGATCCCGGCTTCAATACCCACAACCTGCTCACTATGGCCATGTCCATCAGCGGAGAACGGTTCCAGAAGACTGCGGGCGTGGCCCAGATTATCCGCGATGGAAGCGAGCGCCTCGCCGCCATTCCCGGTGTTGAGACCGCCGCCGCAGCGTGCTGCCTCCCGCTGCAGGGCGGATTCGGTTTGCCCTTTGATGTCGTCGGCCGCCCCAAGGGCAACAGCCCTACCACCGGCGAGAGCGGCTACTTTACCGTCTCCTGGAGCTACTTTGACGCCTTCAAAGTGCCCCTTCTGCGCGGCCGCAATTTCACCGAGCGCGACGACGCTTCCGCCCCCGGGGTGGTGATTATCAATGAGGCCATGGCCAGAAAGTACTGGCCCAAGGGCGACCCGCTGCAGGACCGCCTCCTGGTCGGCGCCACCATGGGGCCGGTCTTCGTCGAGCCTCCGCGCCAGATCATCGGCGTGGTTGGCGATATGCGCGACCAAGGACTGAATCAGGACCCCTTTCCCACCATGTACATTCCTATCGCGCAGATGCCCGATCAAGTGACCGCGCTCAACTCCCGCATTGCGCCGCTGTGGTGGATTGTCCGCACCCGCGTGGAGCCCCACACGCTGGTCAAGCCCATCTCCGTGGCTCTGCGCGAAGCCAGCGGAGGCCTCGCCGTCGCCCATATCCGCACCATGGATGAAATCGTGGTTCTCGACACCTCCCGCCAGCGCTTCAACATGTTCCTGCTTACCGTCTTCGGCGGCTCCGCGCTGCTCATGGCCGCCATCGGCATTTACGGCATCATGGCCTACTCCGTGCAGCAACGTACCCAGGAACTCGGCATCCGCATGGCCCTGGGAGCGCAAGCCTCCAGCCTCCGCAACATGGTGGTCCAGCAGGGAATGATGCTCGCGGTTATGGGCGTGGTCATCGGCCTCGGGGGAGCTTTGTGGCTCGCCCATTTCCTGACCAGTTTCCTCTTCGGAGTTAAAGCCTGGGATCCGGCAGCCTTCATCGTTACGCCGCTGCTGCTCAGCATGGTGGCCCTGCTGGCGGTGTGGATTCCCGCCCGCCGCGCCACCCGCGTCAATCCCATCAGCGCCCTGCGCTTCGAATGACCTGCGATTGAGGGTTGCGGTCTGCCGCAGCGGAGAGCCCCTCTTGCCGCGATGGCAGAAAATGACTTGTTTTTGTCATTGCTGCCATCGCTCCCCCTCCCTACTATCGCCCTATGAGGAACTCAAAGGCGGACGCACCGGCAGGACGTTATGCCAAAACCGTCGTCTTCCTGGCCGCCCCGGGCACCCAAATCCTGGACGTGGCGGGCCCGTTTCAAATCTTTGTCCGGGCCGCGGAACTCTTCGTCCGGGAGCATCCTTCGCAAAAGTCGCCCTACAACGTCGTGCTGGCAAGCACCACCCGCCGCAAGCCGGTGGCCACCAACTGCGGTTTGGTGCTGACCGGAAGCGCTACCTTTCGCAGCCTGCGGTTTCCGGTGGACACGCTGCTGGTCGCAGGTGGAAGCGGCCTGGAGAAGGCGGCCCTCGACCAGGAGCTGCTGGCCTGGCTGCGCAGCGCCGCGCAACGCGTGCGCCGTATTGGCTCCATCTGCACCGGCGCCTTCCTGCTGGCTTCCGCCGGACTGCTCGACGGCAAGCGCGTCACGACGCACTGGAAGTGGGCTGCCGATTTGGCCCGGCAATGCAAGCTGGCCACGGTGGATCCCGATCCCATCTACATCCGCGACGGAAACACCTATACCAGCGCCGGCATTACCGCCGGCATGGACCTGGCGCTCGCCCTGGTGGAAGAAGACCTGGGCTCTCCCCTGGCCCTGAAGGTGGCGCGCGAAATGGTGCTGTACCTGCGCCGGCCTGGGGGCCAGTCGCAGTTCAGCGCCGCGATGGCTCTGCAGGCCTCTGACCGCAAACAGATTGAAGAGCTTCGCTCCTGGGCCTTCGATCATCTGGAGCAGAACCTGACGGTTGAAACGCTGGCGGCAAAGGCAGGCATGAGCCCGCGGCATTTTGCTCGCGTCTTCGTCAAAGAGACAGGCATAACCCCGGCCCGCTTTGTCGAACGGCTGCGGGTGGATGCAGCCCGCCGCCGGCTGGAGGAATCGCGCGACAAGCTGGAGAAGATTGCCA
>DASVBI010000526.1:0-9285 GCA_036375915.1 Terriglobales bacterium
AAGAGAGCGCCTGGTGGGATGTGATGGGCGTCACAGGCAAAGCAGGAGTCACTAGTCAGGAGTCAGACATCAGCGCACAACTAGTTGGGCGTTGGGAGTTCGCCGGCGCTGCCCGCGAGATGCGGCTGAAGCCCCTCAGCATGACGCCCATTAGGGCTGGTACTACTTGGTGCTAAGAAGCTATTTTGAGGCACAGCGCCGTCGCCGCTCGGACTCGCGAATCTGGCGGCGGCGCCCGGCATCCTCGTAGCGGCGCTTCTCTTCCTCGGTTTCCGGGATGACCGGGGGGACGGGCAGGCGGTGACCGTTGCGGTCAATGGCCACAAAAGTCAGGTAGGCAGTGCTCACATGCTGGCGGCTGGCGGCAATGTAGTTCTCCACCGAAACCTTGACGCCCACTTCCATGGAGGTATGGAAAACACGATTCACCGAGGATTGCAGGATGACCAGGTCGCCCACGTGCACTGGAACCAGGAAGTCGAGATGGTCAATGGAGGCGGTGACCACGTAATTGCGGGAGTGACGGTGGGCGGCGAGCGCGCCGGCCAGGTCAATCCAGTGCATGAGGCGGCCGCCCAGCAGGGCGTTGAGCGGGTTGGCATCGTTGGGCAGGACAATTTCCGCCATCTCCGACTGCGAGTCTTTTACCGGCCGGGGAGTCAATTGCAGGTCTGTGCTCATGATGGAATGGTGGGCTCCAGGACCGGTTTGTCGCGCCGCAGCAGATAACACTCCAGATAGCACTCGGCCATCTTCTGGATGCGGGGGTCAGGATGCAGGGCGCGCCAGCGTCCGAGCGTGGAATCGTAATCGAGGGTGCCATGATGAGCGGGGCGGTAGTCGCGTTCGCAAACGTAGAGGACGGTCACCAGGTTGTCCTTGTCGCGGGCGACGGAAAGTCGCACCGCATCCCAGGCGCGCTCCCTGGGCAAATGCTGACAGGCGCGGGCATAGCCCAGATTGCACAAGTTGGCGAGCTCCTCCGGGCCGGGCACAAAGCCTTGGTGCCCGGGAGCGGTGCAGTGGCCCTGCCAGCCGTCGCCCAGCGGCAGGCGCGCGCGATGGGGCTGAGCAATGGCCTCGAACTTGGAGGTCGGCATGAAGTAGGGACAGGCCACGGGGTGGTCTCCGTCAAACGAGACATTCTATCTTATACAGAGTCGGTAGTCGGAAGTCAGGAGTCGGCAACGAACCGTGGAGGCCGCTGCCTTGGGTTTTCCGGTTGCTGACTACGGACTCCCGGCTGCTTCTATTTTGTAGTAATTTCATCTGGCAGCCCGAATCTCGCTGACTCCTGACAGCTGACCCCTGACTCCGGGTTTCTATGGACCGTTTAGCCATGCTGAAGGAAATTCTGGCGCAGAACCCGAAGGATGCGTTTGCGCGTTACGGGCTGGCCATAGAGTACTCCAACTCCGGGCAGGTGGAAGACGCGCTGCGCGAGTTTGGCGCGCTGCTGGCGGCCAATCCTGACTATGCCGCGGGCTACTTTATGGCGGCGCAGATGCTGGCCCGCGAAGACCGCGAAGAGGAAGCCCGCAAGATGCTGCGGGAGGGCATTGCCGCCGCTCAGCGCACCGGGAATCAGCATGCGCAGGGGGAAATGGAGCAGATGCTGGAAGAGTTGGGAGGATAAGGTTTCGGGTTTCAAGGTTTCGGGTTTCCAGTTCCCAAATCGCCGCTTCTGCCGTTTGGACCCCATGGCTGTAGAAACCGGAAAATGGTTTGGAAACTGGAAACTCGAAACTTGGATTCGGAGGTGGTCTGTGCCGAGGGGTGGAAAGCGTAAGCGGCCTAACTCATCGTCCGTTGCCCGGCCTTCCGCCAGCCGTCCGCATATGCCGGGCTATGGGATTAAGGGACCGGCGGAGGGCAAAGGATTGCTGCCTTGGAAGTGGGCAGAGGAGCGTTTGCAGAAGGCGCACAACTACTGGGTGGCCAGCACGCGCGCTGACGGACGACCGCATGTGATGCCGGTGTGGGCGGTGTGGATGGAGGGCGCTCTTTATTTCAGCACGGGAGCCAAATCGCGCAAGGCGCGGAACCTGCGGGCGAATCCTTCCTGCGTGGTTTGCAGCGAGCACGCACGTGGGCAGATCGTGATCGAGGGCATGGCGAAGCGGCTCTCCGATGCCAGGCTGTGGAAGCGGTTCGCAGCGGTGTATCAGAAGAAATACGATTTCGATATGTCCGGGTATAGCGCCGAGCCGTTTTACGTGGTGCGCCCGCAGACCGTGTTCGGGCTATGGGAAAAGGATTTTGTGGGCAGCGCGACGCGCTGGAAGTTCGGAAAACGGTAGTTGGTAGTTGGTAGTTGGTAGCGGTGGTTGGCAGTTGGCAGCGGTGGTTGGCAGTTGGCAGTTGTTGGGTTTTCATCTGGCGGACAGGAGTGCGACCTGTCCAGCGCCGGAGTCGCGCCATAGTAAAGCCCAGGACGGCAGTCCTGGGTACCGTACGCCCGCGAATCCCGAGCCCCGTAGGAGTGGCACCGACGAGAGCGGTGCTTCAGTTTCCAAAAGCAGGTCCTTCGCTGCGCTCAGGATGACAATACAAAAACTTTTTGCCGTGCAAAATGTTCAATGGTATGAGGCGCTGGGCAGTGGGCCTAATGAATGGTCCGCGTTTTGCGCGACATGTAGTCCATCAGCAGGTATTGGCCGAGAGTGTAGGGGGTAGTGAAATAGGCCTTGCCGCGGCACATCTCCGTGACCTTCTGCACGAACTGTACCAGGCCATAGTCGGACGCCAGCATAAAAGTGTTGATGAGCACGCCGGCGCGCTTGCATTTTGAAACTTCTTCCAGGGTCTGGCTGACTACGAGGGGATCGAGCCCGAAGGCGTTTTTATAGATACGGCCGTCTTCCAGCGTAAGCGCCGAGGGCTTGCCGTCCGTGATCATGATGATCTGCTTCATGTCCTTGCGCTGGCGTTGCAGAATGCGCTGCGCCAGGCGCAGGCCTTCACGGGTGTTGGTGTAGTAAGGGCCAACCTTGACCCGCGCCAGTTGCGAGAGCGGCACCTCTTCCGCGGAATCGTGAAACAGAATCAGTGACAGCGAATCGCCCGGGTACTGGGTGCGGATGAGGTGCGAGAGCGCCATGGCCACTTTCTTAGCCGGAGTGAAGCGGTCCTCGCCGTAGAGGATCATGGAATGCGAGCAATCCAGCATGAGCACCGTCGCGCACGATGACTGATATTCGCACTGGTGCACCTGCAGGTCGGAATACTCCATGTTAAGCGGCAGCTTGAGGCCCTCGCGCTGGATGGCGCTGGAAAGCGTAGCCGTGATGTCGAGGTTGAGGGCGTCGCCAAATTCGTACTGCTTGGCCGCGCCGCTGGTCTCGATGCCGGTGGCCAGGTCGCGGGTATCGTGGCGCCCGAAGCTGGATTTGCCCAGCGAGCCCAGTAGGTCGCGCAGGGCGCGAAAGCCGAGGAAGTCCAGGCTCTTGTCGGTGATTTCGAAACGCGTCTGCGACTGGCTCTGTCCGACCTGCCCACCCACGCTGGACTGCTTCGCGGGATCGTGCGGCTGGTCCACATTGATGAAATCTTCCTGCTGCATGCGCTCGATGAGCTTTTCGATCAAGTCATCGAGCTTGCCTTCCATCTGCATCTGCTGCAGGCGCTCGCGCATTTCCTCGTCTACCAGGTCGCCTTCCAGCAGCGCCTGCTCGATGGCGCGGCGCAGCTCCTCCAGCGTCTGCTCGGCATCCTGCATGTCGTAGAACATGTACTGGTCCTGGAAGCCGCTCTGCAGAAAGTAGTCGGAGAGGGCGCTGAGCAGGTCCTCCATGCTCATTTCGGAGGCCGGATCGGGGACGTGTTTCTTGTACTTGATGAACTTCATAAAAGCAGCAGCTGGCCACTAGCTCTGGCTGAACTCATAGCAGGTAGCTGGTAGCTAGTAGTTGGTGGCGAGCCCAAAACCAGCTACCAGCTACTAACTACCGTTTTTCTCAGTTGTAGGGCCGGCGCCCCCGCGGGGGAAAGGGCTCGTCCCGTTCGTACGATGGCTTTTCCGGGCGGCGCGGCTGCTTTTCGCCGGCGGTAAACACGCGCTCCTCGCTGCGGCCGATCTTCTTGTGGGCATACAGGCCTTCCAGAATGAACTCCGCTCCGGAAACCTGCACTTCCTCAGCATCCTTTGGTTTGATGCCCAGCGCGCCCAGCTTATCGAGCAGGCCCTGAATATTCTTCAGCTCCTGGAAGAGCTGCCTGGCATTATTGGCATCGGTGAGCTTGATTTCGCCGCCCAGGTCGAACCAGGTAACCACCTGCTGCAGATTCACGCCGCCGAAGTAGTCGTCGTAAGTCTTGGCGATGGCGGCGCGAATGAGCTCGCGGCCTACATTATCGGCGCCGCGCATTTCGCCTTCGTACTCCAGCTCCAGCTTGCCGGTAATGGCGGGCATGGCGGCGTAAACATCGCCCACGCGGGGCACGACCACCTCCTCGCGGTTGCGGATGGCGCGCCGCTCGGCGTTGGAGATGACGTTTTCCATGCAGCTGATGGGCAGGCGCTGGCTGATGCCGGAGCGCTTATCAATGCGCTTGTCCTCACGGGCGGCGAAGGCCACGCGCTCGATGACTTCGCGCACGTACTTGGGAATGTGCAGCCTGTTGCCGTTGCGCTGGGTCCAGGCTTCCTGCGCGGTGATGGCGATGCCTTCCTCGACGCTGGCGGGATAGTGAGTGCGGATTTCCGAACCGATGCGGTCCTTAAGCGGCGTAATGATTTTGCCGCGCGCGGTGTAATCCTCGGGATTGGCGCTGAAGACCAGGGCTACGTCCAGGGGAAGGCGCACGGGGTAGCCTTTAATCTGCACGTCGCCTTCCTGCATGATGTTGAACAAGCCGACTTGAATCTTGCCCGCCAGGTCCGGCAGTTCGTTGATGGCGAAGATGCCGCGATTGGCGCGGGGCAGCAGGCCATAGTGAACCGTAAGCTCGCTGCTGAGTTCGTGCCCGCCGCGGGCCGCCTTGATGGGGTCAATGTCGCCGATCAGATCGGCAATGGTCACGTCCGGCGTAGCCAGCTTCTCCACATAGCGCTGCTCGGGCGCAAGATAGGCAACGGGGGTGGCGTCGCCCTTCTCGCGCAGCAATTCCTGGCAGCGGCGGCAGATGGGGGCGTAGGGATTGTCGTGAATCTCGCAGCCGGCGAGGTAGGGCAACTGCGGATCGAGCAGCGTAGACAAGGCGCGCAGAATGCGGCTCTTGGCCTGCCCGCGCAGCCCGAGCAGAATAAAGTTGTGCCGCGACAAAATGGCGTTGACGATCTGCGGCACCACCGTATCGTCATAACCTACGATGCCGGGAAAAAGCGGCCCTTCCTGCTGCAGCCGGAGGACCAGGTTATCCCGCATTTCATCCTTGACGCGCCGCGTGCTGAGCCGTTCTGCGGAAAATTCACTGTGGCGAAGTTCGCCTAACGTGCGCGGCAGATTCATGAAGAGAGACCCCCACGGAAGAACAACATTGCCCCGATTATACGCTCAACCCGCGTGCCCATTGCCCCCGGCCTTGTTGCGGGCTTTTACCGCACGGCGCAGGTTAGGCAGGATGGCCTCGTAATATTCGATGAGGCCGACAACACGCTCCGATTCCGAGCGCAGACCTAAGAGCGTTTGCTTGAAATCGAGGTCGAGGGGCAGAGTGCCGGCCAGGTGGAAGGACAGCTGCGGGTCTTCGGGATCAGGCGGGCCGGCCTCGGCGGCCAGCAGTTCCATGATCTGGGCGTGCAGCTTGACCGCGCGCTGCACTTCGTCGGATTTGGGCGGGCCGGGCTCATCCTCGAAGTAAGACACCTCTCCCTGCAGAAACGAGCGCTCATGGTTGACGTTGCGAATCTGGAAACGGCGGCGGCCTTCGGCCACAATGTCCAGGCGGCCATCGTCATATTTTTTGGTGACAGCCACGATTTCGGCCGTGCAGCCAATCTCGGCCAGACTGTTCTCCTTGGCGCGCACCACGCCGAACATCAGCTTGCGCTCCAGGCATTCGCCAATCATCTCCTTATAGCGCGGCTCGAAGATGTGGAGCGGCAGCGGCGTGTCCGGGAACAGGACCACGTCCAAGGGAAACAAAGGAAGCAGCGGACTCTCCAAAACTCCTCCGTCATCCCGCCGGCCAGGCGCGGAAGGACATTTCCGATTCTACTCCGCGGACTTGACTTCCCCACGGGCTACGGAATACAAGCAGCGCATGGCCTCCGCAAAAGATGTGGACATCACGGGACGAGTGGTGGTAGTCACCGGCGCCTCCATGGGGATTGGCGAAGCCCTGGCGCGGAATTTTGCCGGGCGCGGCTGCAGCGTGGTGCTGAGCTCGCGCGACGCCGGCCGCGCCGAAGCCGCCCGCCAGCGCATCGGCCACGCCGACCGCACCCTGGCCCTTTCCTGCGACGTCCGCAACCGCGAAGAGATTGACAAGGTGGTGAGCCTGACCCTGCACCACTTTGGGCGCATTGACGTGTGGATCAATAACGCCGGTTATGGGATGAGGGATTCAGTGGAAATGATGGATATGGCCGAGTGCCGCGCCATGTTCGATACCAATCTGTTTGGGGCCATCCAGGGCATGCAGGCGGTGATCCCGGTGATGAAGCAGCAGCGCTCCGGAACCATCATCAACATCTCCAGCGTGGCCGGGCACATCGCCCTGCCCTACTCCGCGGCCTACTGCGCCACCAAGTTCGCCATGAACGCTATTGGAAAAGCGGCGCGCGGGGAGTTGCGGGGAACGGGGGTGCACGTGCTCACCGTATGCCCGGGATTTATCAAGACCAATTTCCAAGCCAACCGCGTCCCAGGCCGGGCGGGGATGGAATTGCGGCCGCCCCGGGAGGCGGGATCAGCCCCGAGCGCGTGGCCCGGGCGGTGCTGCGCGCCTATGTGAAAGGCAAGCGGGAGATCGTGGTGCCCTGGACCAACCACATCTATGTGAAGTTTTACCAGCTCTTCCCCGGCCTGGTGGAAGACAGCATGGCGAGAATGGCCAAGCCGGTGAAGAAGCCGGCAGCGGAGACAACGGGAGTGAGGAGGTAGGTTTCAGGGTTTCGAGTTTCAATTTCGATCAGAGGCGCCGCCCCGATGCAGCGCAAGGCTGCGGCGTCCGCTGACTCCCGACTACTGACTCCTGACTCCTAGACCTTCAGCCGCGAGGCGTCCGCTTCCGGCGGCAGCCCACTCTGAGTGGTGGTACCGCTTTGCGCCTGGTCGGAAGCTTTGACCGCGGCTTCGGCGGCCTGGAAGCCGATCTTGGAGTGGGTGCCATCGCAGAAGGGCTTGTTCACGGAACCGCCGCAGCGGCAGAGCGAAAACGCCAGCTTCCCTTCCTTCATCTTCGCCGAAAGGTCGTAGGGGTTGCCGTCGGCATCCACAATTTCAATGCTGCCCGGGGCAGCTTCCACACGAAAAGGTCCGTTCCTGCGCACCGTAATCTTGACGTCAGCCATTTAGCCTCCACACTGAGATTGCATTGTTTAGACTAAAGTAGGCAATCAGCAATTAGCAATTGGCACTTAGCTAGGGGCTAAATGCTGGTACCGTAGATCTGCTCCCACGCCATGCCCGCCTTCTGCGATATCGCGCTGCCCGTTCCCCTGGACACCACGTTCACCTACCGCGTGCCGGGCGGAAATGGGCTGCTGGGCAACGGCATGGAACCGGTAATTGGCGGGCGCGTGCTGGTGCCCTTCCGCGAGCAGCGACTCTCCGGCGTGGTGGTGGCGCTGCACGACCGCGAACCCTCGGTTAAAACCAAATCCGTTCTGCAGGTGCTGGATACCGCGCCCGTGCTCGACGACAGCCTGATGCGGCTGGCCAAATGGATTGCGGAATACTACCTGGCGCCGCTGGGCGAGGTGTTTCGCACCATGCTGCCCCTGGCCGCGGAATTTCGCCGCGCCCGCGTTTATCGCATCAGCGACGCCGGCCGGCTGGCGCTGCACCAGGCGGGCATGTCCGGCTCTTCCGCCCGCTCGCGCAAGGAACCGCTGGAACAGATGCTCGAGTTTCGCGTGCTCGACTATCTGGGGGAGAGGGAGAGCGCCCGCGAACAGGTGCTGAAGTCCGCCACTCACGCCGATACCAGAATCCTGGCCGCGCTGCTGCGCAAGAAATGGATTACGCGGGAAGACCTGTCGTCCGCCGGCGAAACGCGAAGAACGGTGAAGCTGGCGGTGCTCGGAAGCTCCACCCCGGCAACCCGCAAGCTCAATGCGAACCAAAGCGCAATCGTCGCTGCCCTGGCGGCTGCCGGCGGGCGTGCGCGCGTGGACAACCTGCGCCAACTTCCTGTCCCGCATACCACGCTGCAGACACTGGTCAAACGCGGGTTGGTGGAAATCATCGAAGAGCCGGCCGATTTTACGGTCTCGACCACCAAGCCCCGGCCCTCGCCGTTTCACTTCCACTTCACGCCTGCGCAGCAAAATGCGCTGGAGCAAATCCGCACGGCGGCCGCCTCGCGAAAATATGCCGGCTTCCTGCTGCACGGCGTAACCGGCTCAGGCAAAACCGCGGTCTATCTCACCGCCATGCACTCGGTTCTGGAGGCGGGACGCTCCGCTATTCTCCTGGTGCCGGAAATCGGCCTGACCCCCGCGGTGGCTGCCGACCTGCACCAGATTTTCGGCGACCAGGTCGCCATCCTGCATTCCGGGCTCACTGACCGCGAGCGTGCCGAACAATGGCACCGCATTCGCCGCGGCGACGCACGCATGGTGGTGGGCACGCGTTCGGCGGTCTTTGCGCCGGTTTCCGACCTGGCCCTCATCATCGTGGATGAGGAACACGACAGCTCCTACAAGCAGGAAGAGACTCCCCGCTATCATGCCCGCGATGTGGCCGTGATGCGCGCGCGCATGGCCGGCGCCGCGGTGGTGCTGGGCTCGGCCACGCCTTCGCTGGAATCCTACTTCAACGCGCAAAAGAACAAGTACACGCTGCTGGAACTGCCTGACCGGGTGGAGCAGCGGCCACTGCCCGAGGTCGAAATCCTGGACATGAAGGAGGAGTTCCGCGAAACCGGGCATGAGCAGGTCATCTCGCGGCGGCTGGCGGCGGAAATCGGCGAGCGCCTGGCCCGCCGCGAACAGGTCATGGTGCTGCTCAACCGCCGCGGTTACGCTCCGGTGGTGCTCTGCCGCGCCTGCGGCCACACCGCGCAATGCGCCAACTGCGCCATCTCATTAACCCATCACAAGCGCGAGCACCGCCTGCAATGCCACTACTGCGGCTATCTGCAGGCGGTGCCCAAAGTGTGCGAGGAATGCGGCAGCGA
>DASVBI010000546.1:0-4824 GCA_036375915.1 Terriglobales bacterium
CTGCTGGTCACTTCCGACTATCACACCCGCCGCGCCTTTCAGATTGTTCGCGTTCGCCTGCCGCAATACCAGTGGTCGGTGGCTGCCGCCCACAACCGCTATGACTTCGGCGTGAACTGGTGGCAGCACCGCGAGTGGGCAAAGACCACCCTTCTCGAGTGGACCAAACTGCTGTGGTGGGAAGCGGTGGACCGCTGGCGGTAAGCACGCTGAGTTGCTAAGGCGATACCGGGTCAGCGCAGCTGCCTCGGCTTTTTGTAGTAAGATTGCTGCAACGCCGGCGCCGCACAACTGAGGCGCCCTGGCAATACCTGGGGGTGAGATGCATTTTGCTTTGATTCTGTACGGCGGGCCCGATCAACTGATGCCTCTCACTTCGGGCTTGGCCGCGGCTTTTGCTTTTCTCCTGATCTTCTGGAACAAGGTTATGGTTACGGTGGGCAAAATCGGTAACTTCCTGCGGAAATCGAATCCCACCCAAGCCGAACTCGCGCCCCCTGCCCAGAAAGAGCACTCGGATTCTACCCCCAGGGACTAAAGTCCCTATGCGCCGGCAGAATAGCCAATGCCACGCGCTTTGTGCGCTCGCCTGATATGAAGATCTGCCTGCTCGGACTGGAAGGCGCCGCTCCGGAAATATTGTTCACCGATGAACGGCTGGCAAATCTTCGCCGCCTCATGGAACTGGGCGCCTATGGCAAACTGCAGGGCGTGGTGCCTCCGGGGGCTGTGCCTGGATGGGCTTCCCTCATCTCGAGCCAGGATCCTGGTTCCCTGGGGATCTACGGCCTCCGCAACCGCCCCGGATACTTGTATTCCCCATCCGTCTTTGCCACTCCTCCTGTTATTCACGGCTCCGCCCTGTGGGACCAGATGGCAGCCGCAAACAAAAAGTCCATTGTCTTCGCCGTACCCCCTAACTTCCCGCCTCGGCCTGTCAACGGGCTCAGCATTGGCTGTTTTCTCGCTTCTGATCCCTCCGCCGGGGAGTTCACATCGCCCGCGGCCTTCCAAAGCGAGATTCGCCAAGTGGTGGGCGAGTATGCCGCGGACATGAGAAATCCCGCCACCGCCAGTAACGACGAACTGCGCCGCCAGATTTTCGATATGAGCCGCAAGCAGTGGGAACTGGTTCGCTGGCTGCTGCGCCAACAGGAGTGGGATTACTTTCACTTCGTGGATATTGGTTTGGACCGTGTGCAGCGGGCTTTCTGGGAGTACTTTGACCGGCAGCACCCGCGCTACCAGCCCGGCAGCCCCTGCCAGAATGTGATCCCCGATTACTACCTCTGGCTCGATGAACAAATTGGCGGCGTGTTGGAACTGCTGGATGCGGAAACTGTGCTGCTGCTGGCTTCACCCAGCGGCATGCAACGGCTGGATGGCGGCTTCGCCGTCAACCAGTGGCTTCTGCAGGAAGGTCTGCTGGTTTTGAACCAGGCGCAGGACCCGGGCGTTACTCCCTTTAAACAGCTCAACGTCAACTGGTCCAGGACCCGCGCCTGGAGTGACGATGGTCCTGTCGCTTCCATCTACTTGAATGTTCAAGGCCGGGAACCGCAGGGCACAGTTCCCGCCGGAGATTACGAAGCCTTTCGCGACCAACTCAGGAGCAGATTGGAATCGCTGCGCGACGCCAGTGGCCGCCCCCTCCATCCCCTTATTTTCAAGCCCAGCCAGATCTACCGACAAACCCGCAACATCTCCCCCGACCTGATCGTGCAGTTGGATGAAGGCCGCTGCTCGGTGGTCGGAAGTGTGGGCCACCCTGATGTTTACGTCCAGCAAATGTCCGAAGGCGGCACTCCCGCTACACCCGGCCTGTTCGTGCTGACCGCCCCCAACTGCCCGCTTAGCGGAGTAGTGGAGGGAGCGCACCTGCTGGATATGGCGCCTACGCTGCTTGATCTGGGGGGGTACGAAATTCCGGCCTCCATGCAAGGCCGCTCGCTGGTTGCGGGAATGGATAAGAAGCGTGATGGCACAGGTCCCGATGACGAGCAGATCATCTTGGACCGACTGGCCGGATTGGGCTATGTTTAGCCCTTCAGCTTGTGGAGCCGTTGCTTCGCGCCAGTGGGGGTCGCGGCCACCTGCGACCAGCTACTTGTCTCTGCGCGTTCAGCATTGCTCTCTGCAACTCCAGTCCACCCCTCCGCATCTCTGAGAAGGAAACGGAGGTAAGGTATGGCACTAGCCGAGATCGGCGCTCGCGCTCTCACTAATCGTCTCCCCAAAGTCATTTCTCCCAGGACCCACGCCATCATTGATTACGCTACAGCAGGAACTTTCTTTCTGATGAGCGGCCTGATGTGGAAGCGCCACAAGCGCGCCGCCATCGCTGCCTTGGCCTGCGGCGTTAACGAAGTCACCAACGCCATGCTCACCGACTTCCCGGGTGGTGTAGCCGGGGTTATCAGCTACCCCACGCACCTGAAGATTGACACCGGCTTTGCCGGAGTCGTCGCCTCCCTGCCCAACTTGCTCGGCTTCACCGACGAGTGGCCGTCCATTTATTTCCGCAGCCAGGGTATGGCCATAGCCGCCAATGCCGGCATGTCCGAGGTTGATACCTCTCACGGCCGCCGTGGCCGCCGCGATTTCGCCGCCTAGCTCCTCTCCTCCGCAAAGACTCTTCCGCTTGCAAGCGGGGGAGTCTTTGTGCAACAGCAGCAGCTTCATTCCACCGCTAACTGCTTGGTTTCCTGTGCCTTTCCTCTTCCCGTCTTCCCCGAATCCTGGGCCCGGGCGTAGCATCTACATAGCAGCTATTGAAAGAGTGCCCTATGGGAAACACCTTTAAAACCGCCTTACTTTTAACCGCGCTCACCATCTTTCTGCTCTTTATCGGGGAATATTTTGCGGGGCAAAACGGCCTGATCCTGGGCCTGGCCTTCGCCGTGGTCATGAACTTTGTTTCGTACTTCTACTCCGACAAGATCTCCCTGGCCATGTACCGGGCCAAACCGGTCACGCGCGAACAACTGCCGCGGGTCTACGCCGTGGTCGAGCGCCTGACCCAGAAAATCGGCCTGCCCATGCCCAAGATTTATGTGATTCCGACCGATTCGCCCAACGCCTTCGCCACCGGTCGTAATCCCTCCCATGCCTCGGTCGCCGTGACCCAGGGTATTCTGGACTTGCTGAATGACGAGGAATTGGAGGGAGTACTGGCCCACGAACTCGGTCACGTGCGCAACCGTGACATCCTGATTAGTTCCATCGCCGCCACACTGGCCGGTGCTATCACGTTTATAGCTCGCATGGGATACTGGGCCGCCCTGTTTGGCGGCTTCGGCGGCGGGCGCGACAATGACCGCGAAGGCGGCGGCCTGGGCGCCCTGCTCATGATCATTCTGGCTCCCATCGCGGCCATGCTGATCCAGTTGGCGGTCTCGCGTTCGCGCGAGTACCAGGCTGACGCCACCGGCGCCCACTTTACCGGCAATCCTTACGCCCTGGCCAGCGCCCTGCGCAAGCTGGATGCCTACTCCCGCCGCGTGCCCATGCTTGCCACTCCCTCTACGGCGCACTTATTCATAGTGCAGCCGCTGCTGGGCATGAATTTTGGCAGTCTGTTCTCCACCCACCCGCCCATCGCCAAGCGCATTGAGCGCCTGACCGGCCAGCCGGCGGAGTTTCTTCAGTAAACCGGTAGTTGGTAGTTGGTAGTTGGTAGTTGGTAGTTGGTAGTTGGTAGCGATACGCGGGGCATTCGTAGCTGGCGGCGAGAGTTGCCAGCTATTTCTTTGTGGATAACAGAATTAGTTCGTTGGCCGCGCTTCCCGCCAACTGCCGGACTTCTGACTCTCGACTCCTGGTTTTTCTCACCGCCTTAGCAGCTTGAATGCATGGTTGGGTCCCCATTTCTGGTTGAGCGCCAGATCAATCCATAACATGGCCAGGGGTTCCAAAAGGCGCGCGTTGCGCAACGGGCCCACGTCCACCGGATTCAGTCCGATATCGGCGATCAGCGGTTTCACTTTGGCCTTGGCCGCCGAGTCATCACCACAATAGAAGCCGTCAGCACGTGTGCCCGCAAACTCCGCATTCCCGTAGTTGCCGGCGCCGATGGTGTTGAACGCCTTCACCACCTTCGCGCCCGACCACGCCCCCACCTGCTCCGCCGCCGATGTCGTGAGCCCCACAACCAGCCCTTTTAAATCCGCACTTAGAGGATTGGTGCAGTCAATTACCACCTTGGAGCTTAGGTCTCCGCAATCGCGGATGGCTTGCTCGGCCGCCGGCCATGGCACCGACACCACCACCACTTCGCTCGCCCCCGCTGCTTCCCGGTTGCTGCCAGCCTTGGCCCGCCCGCCTGTGCTCGCCAGCAGTGCCTTTATCTTCTCCCCACCCGCATTGGGAACTCCAAAGTGAACCTCGTGGCCCTTTGCAGCCCAAAGTTTTCCCAGCGCTCCACCCACGTTGCCCGCGCCCAATACAGCGATCTTCATACTCCCTCCAGTTTGTTTGCCCAGCGATCTCAGAGCAGGACCAGACCCCGCCGAATGCCTTCAGTCACCGCTTCTGTGCGGCTCGAAGTTCCCAGCTTGCCGAAGATCGAAGTGATATGAAACTTCACGGTATGTTCGGAGATGCCCAGGGTAGACGCGATCTCGCGGTTGCTCAGGCCCTCGGTCATCATGTGCAGGACCTCGGTTTCGCGCCGCGTCAGTTCCTCCTCCCCCGGCTCCAGTTCGATGTTTTCCGGCGAAGAACGCATTAATGCCTGCAGCGCGTCCGGCTCCATCACGGTCAACCCGGCAGCAGCCGCCTGTACCGCCGCCACGAGTTGCCGCCCGTTGCAATCGCGCCGCAATA
>DASVBI010000484.1:0-3827 GCA_036375915.1 Terriglobales bacterium
CGGGCCGCTCTACAACGGCAAGGCGGTGGAAGTAGCGGGATTTTTTCAGCAGGCGACCGACCGCGATTACATCCTGCTGGACACCTCGGGCGAGGACAACTGGGCCACGGTGTTTCACGAGTACGCACACCTGCTGCTGAACGGGAACTTTCCGCCTTCGGACGCATGGTTTGATGAGGGCTTTGCCGAGTATTTCTCGACCATTGACGTTATCGGAGACAGCGTAGAGATCGGCAAGCCGCCCCTGGGGAGTATGGAGTTGCTCACCAGCAGCGGCTGGATACCGATGGTGGGGCTGCTGCGGGTGCAGCACGATTCCAAGATTTATAACGAGGGCAGCGGGCGCCCGCTGTTCTACGCCGAGTCCTGGGTGCTGGTGCATTACTTGTACGACATGAACAAACTGCACCAGGCCGGTGTCTACTTCAACCTGGTGCTTGACCAGCACGTGCCCGTGGAGACGGCTCTGCAGCAGGCTTTTGGCATGACTCCGAAAGAACTGCAGAAAGCGGTGGAGAACTACTATCGCTCGCCGAAGGCGGTGTACCGCCGGTACAAGCTGCCGCTGAACCTGGAGAAGATAAACACGTACTCGGCGGCGGCTTTGACCCCGCTAGAGGCGCAATCCATCCTGGGGGACTCCGATTTGCACCTGCAGGACCGCCAGGAGCAGGGTGTCGCTCTGCTGCAGGGGGTGCTGAAGCAGGATGCGAACAACGCCACCGCGCAGCGCGGGCTGGGATACGCCAGCCTGTACAAGAAACAATACGACCAGGCGGCGCAATACTTCAGCCGCGCCGCGGCACTCAATTCCAATGACCCCTGGGTTCACTACTACGTGGCTTTGCTGCGGGAACGCAGCGGCGGGGTGGCGGGAGGGGATGCCCAAAACGTGGAAAGAGAGTTGAAAACCGCCATCGCGCTCAATCCGCAGTTCGCGGACGCGTACAACCTGCTGGGGGTGGCTGAAATGCAGAACCACCAGCTGGCGGAGTCCATGCAGCACCTGAGCACGGCCATCCGCATGAGCCCGCGTAACGAGATGTACATCTCCAACCTGGCGCTTGCCTGCCTCAATGCCCACGACTGGGAGCAGGCGTCCCGGCTGCTGGAGCGGCTCAAGGACAGCAGCGACGCGGGAATCGCCGCCGCAGCGCGGTACAACCTGGCGCGGCTGGCGGAAATAAGAAGCGTGCAACAAGCCGCCGCAGTGCAGGCCCCCCGAGTGGCCATGGCCGCGCCAGCGCAGTCGCTGGTGGGCGCGAGCACGCCGGGCTCGCCACCCACGGCAACAGCAACGCCACAGCCCTCCGCCGACGAGAGCGGGCCGATTCTGTTTCTGAAAGGCACGCTAAAGGCGGTGGATTGTTCGTCCGCTCCCGCGGCCACCCTCACCATCCAGGAAGGGGCAAAAAGCTGGAAGATGCTTACCTCCGACTACCAGCACCTGATCGTGATCGGAGCCGACAAGTTCTCCTGCTCCTGGAGCAGCCGCAAGGTGGCGGTGAACTACCGGCAGACGCAGCCGGGGCAGGGAAAGCTGGTGTCGCTGGAATTGGAGTAAAGCAAGGTTCCAGAGTTTCACAGGTTTCAAGGTTCGAGCCTCCACCAGCCGGAGATCGAAATGAAAACCTTGGGGTCTGCTCCCACAACAGCGCAATCCACTAGACGCGGATGATCATGACCTCGGTGGCCTTGATGAGAGCGGCGGCGGTCTGGCCGGCCTTGAGGCGCATTTCGCGGGCCGAGCTGGCGGTGATGATGGAGGTGATGCGCTGCCCGCCGATGGAGATTTTCACCTCCGCCATAAGGCCGCTGATGCGCACTTCCTCAATGCGTCCCACCAGCTGATTGCGGCCGCTGATGCGGCGCAGCACCTCCTGGCGAACCGCTTCATTGTGTCCGCGAGTGCGGAACAGCAGGCGGTCCACTTCCGTGCGGGGAATACGATGGTGACCGCCGGGGGTGCGCACGCTGCGGATCTTTTTCTTGTAGATCCATTGTTTGATGGTGGGGAAGCTGATGCACAGCTGGAGGGCGGCCTCGCGGGGGGTGAGCAGGGACTCGGTTTTCGGGGCTTTCATAGAATCTACGTGGTACCGTCCCGCCGGGACTCCGAATTCTGGCTGGACGTTTACCCAGGACTCCCGTCCTGGGCTTTACTATAGCGCCCCTGCGGGGCTGATGTGCTGCCGCCCAGGAAGACTCGAGGCGCCCGTGCCGGTTATGCAGGAGTGCTGTGTTGACTCACTGTATCGCCCATATGGGCCTATCGAACCGGAGCGTGAAAGAAACACAACCATCGAATTTCCAGCGCCACGCGCAAGCTCCTTCCCGGCCCGAGGCCACTGCGGGTGACGCAGGTTTCCGGCTGACACCGTTGTCGCGACTGTCTAAAACGGGAAGCGCACGCTGAGCACTCGGTTGTGGTTGAAGGTGTGGAAGCGCGTGACCGCAATCTGCTCGCCCGCGCCCACGGTCAGCCCCAGCCGCCGCCAGAGATGAATTTTGCCCACCACCAGGCCGGGGGAGAGAAACACCTGCTGCTTGCCGTCGTTCTTACCATCGTGAAAGAGAACGCCGTTCACCTCCAGTTCCGGCCATAGTTTCCCCAGCAGGTGGTACTGGAAGGCGGTGTTATAGGCGATGGGCGTGCCCAGGCGGGCGATATCGCCTACGGGCACGGCGATACCCAGCGTGCTCTGCACATCGAAGGCGCCCCAGCCCTTGCCCAGAGCGATGGTGGGAGTGACGACCGCGTTCTCGGCGCCGTTGCTGTAAGAACCCGTAGGAATGGAGCCGCCCAGGAAAGCGGTAACGATGTAGTTGCCGGCTTCCTCATTGCCGGCGGCAAAGCGGTATTTCAGGAGGAAGGAGGTGTCGCCAAAGCCGTCGGGCAGGGCGGGATTCTGGTGGGAAAAATAAGAGGGTGGGCTGACGATGATTTCGGTGTGCTCGGAGGGAATAAGTTCCAGGCCCTTGCCGCTGCCGAAGGTGGTGAGACCGCCTTTCGTAGTATTTTGCCAGCCGATATCGTAGCGAAACTCTTCTTCCAACCGGGGGGTAGTGGTGAAAACCGGCGTAATCCAGTGGGGCTGCTCCGCCTGCGTGCGCGAGACGCGTTCGAACCACGAGCCGAAGTAGGAGTCATCCGCGGAGCTGTTCTGGGCAACGGCGGATGTAATCATGCCGAGCAGGAGCAACAACACAAGCCAGCGACCAAGGGACAAGCCATCCTCCGATGGAATGGATAAAAACGTATAGTCTAGACCACTTAAATGATATATGCAATATGGATGAGGACAGAGGAGCCCTGCGCTCCGCCCGGCCCAGCCTTTTCACCGGGCCTACGCCCGAGCCTGCATTCTTTCGCCACTTCGCGGCCAATAGGGCTGACGGCAGCTTTCCCGCTGGCGGTCTATGCCGCCCGCGAGCTGAGGAAATACCGGCGCGCACAGCGATCAACCTGATCCGAGAATTACGCCCGATGGATAAGGAGCTGGCAAAGGAAGAGGCCGCGCAAGCGCATGCCCGCGACGCAGTAAATCGCGGCCAGGCGGCGAAGGCAGTTCTCAGGCCTTCAAAGCTGGGCGGGAAAGAGAGGGAAATGGCGGGGCAGATTCAGAGATTACTGTCCACCTTGAAGCCCCAGGCCTGCAGCAAGGTGGTGGGCACGTATTTCACGTCTTTATTTTTGCGCACCCATTCCTTGAGCACGGCGGAGCTCTCGTACTGCTCCGGGGAAAGCCCCAGTTGCTTGACCATCTGGTCAAAGGAAGTAGGAGCGGAGGACGGCACAGCCAGTTGTTCCGGGTTATTCCAGTTCT
>DASVBI010000581.1:0-2593 GCA_036375915.1 Terriglobales bacterium
CTCGCGCACTCCGTTCACCGCCCAAGCCAACATCACTCGGCTGGACCTGGCCTCCAGCGGCCTGGTGGAGCCGGGCGCCGGGGTCGCGGGCGTGGTGGACTTTAAGGGTAATTTGAAATCCGACGGCAACCGCGCCCAAACCAAGGGTACGGTAACCGCTACCAAATTGTGCCTCGTAAAAGGCTGCCATCCCGCCAGCCAGCCCATCACGGTGGATTACACCTCCGACTATGACCTGGCGCGGCAAACTGGAACCGTAGACAACACCCGCATTGTGACCGGCAAAAGCGCGGTGAACCTGGCCGGCACGTATGACCTGCACGGCGCGTCGCCGGTGCTGCACATGAAGGCCAATGCGCCCAGCATCCCGGTGCAGGATGTGCAGGCATTGCTGCCCGCCATGGGCGTGGTTCTGCCCGAAGGCGCGTCCTTCCAGAGCGGCAGCGGGGATGCCCACATGTCCGTGGACGGGCCGCTGAGCAACCTGGTCACCACCGGCAACGTGGCGCTCACCAACGCGCGCCTCGCCGGCTTCAGCCTGGGCTCCAAGATGGCCGCGCTCTCGGCTTTGTCAGGCATCAACAAGACGGCTTCGGACACGGTCATCCAGACGCTGAGCTCGGGTGTGCGCATCGCGCCTGCCGGGATTAACGCCGACAATCTCAAGCTGATTGTGGCCGGAATCGGCACCCTGACCGGCGGGGGCACCATTGCTTCCAACAGCGCCATGAATTTCAAGATGCTGCTGCAGGGCGGCGCCGGCAGTGCGGTCAGCAATGTTCTTACCCGGGTCGGTGTGGGCAAGAATGCGGCCGCCCGCGGCATTCCTTTTATGATACAGGGCACGACCTCGCGGCCCCTCATTGTGCCGGACGTGAAAGGCATGCTGGCAGGCAAGCTGGGCGCCGGGCAGGCGCAGCAGAATCCGGCCCAGGGCGTGCAGGACATGCTGGGCAACATCCTGGGAAAGAAAAAGAAGCCGCAGTAGGCGGGCGCGACACGTGTTCTCGGAATGAAACGTAACGTCCTCATCCTGCGGGAGAAAGAAATTCGCGCCCTGCTCGATCCCGCCGCCTGCATTCAGGCCATGGAGCGGGCTTTTGCCGCCTATGCCACCGGCAAGGCGCAGCTGCCTCCCGTCATCAATCTGGAGGTGCCGGAGCACGGCGGGGAAGTGCACATCAAGACCGGCCACCTCAGCGGCGGTCCCTTCTATGCGGTGAAGATCGCCTCCGGATTCTCCGGCAACGCCGCGCTCGGGCTGCCCAGCAGTGACGGTATGGTGCTGGTTTTTGATGCCGCTACGGGCGCGCCTGCCGCCTTTCTGCTGGATAACGGGTTTATTACCGACCTGCGCACGGCGGCCGCCGGCGGCCTGGCCGCAAAATATCTGGCGTGCAAACAAATCCGGACCGTGGCCGTGATCGGGTCAGGCGCGCAGGCGCGCTACCAGTTGCAATTGCTGCCTCTGGTGCGTCCTTTCCGTGCAGCGCGCGTCTGGGGCCGTAAGCGGGAGAAAGCGGAATCGTGTGCTGAAGAGCTGCGCCGGGCCGACATCGCCGGCCAGCCGGCATTCTCGGTCGCGCCCTCGGTGGAAGAGGCGGTGCGGGGAGCTGATCTGGTCATTACGGTGACCGCCAGCCGCGAACCTCTGCTGCGCGCGGAGTGGCTTGCGCCCGGCGCGACCGTGATCGCGGTGGGCTCCGACGGGCCCGACAAGCAGGAACTTGATGTGGGAGTGCTGGCGCGGGCTGATCGTATTGTGGCCGATAGCCTGCCCCAATGCCTGCGCCTGGGTGAGATTCACCACGCGGTGGAGCAGGGCGCGATAAGCAAGGAGAAGGTCGGCGCTGAACTAGGCGAAGTCGTCGCCGGCATTAAGACCGGCCGCACCCGCGACGAGGAATTGATTGTCTGCGATTTGACCGGCGTAGGCGTACAGGACGTGGCCGCCGCGTCGCTGGTTATGGAGCGGGCGCTGGCGGCAGGCGCAGGCGAGAAAGTACCTCTCTGAATCGTTGGTGTTCGCTCTCGCGTCTCCCCAGCGTCGGAGGCGCCGCATAGTGAAGCCCAGGACGGAAGTCCTGGGAATAGTTGCGAGAAAAACCTCGAGCCCCGGAGGGGCGGCACGCAAACTGCGTCAGTAGTGCAAAACCGGAACAAAGCCTCACGCCGCCCCGCTGCGCATGGCTTCCAAGCGCGGCCGAGCCTTGGTTTTCAGCGCGCTCAATATCTCATCTACTCTCGCCAGTCCGCGCAGCGTGTAATCCAGGTCATAGCCGTAGCCCAGGCGCAGGTACTTGCCCATGCCGAAGAATTCGCCCGGCATGATCAGCACCGACTGCTCCTTCATCACCCGGTTCATAAGCGCGGTGGAGGAGATCGGCAGCTTGTAGCGTACATAGGCGATGGCCCCGGCCACGGGGGGAATGTAAGTGAAGATGTCGTCGTGCTTGTGGATCCAGGCTTCCAGCCGCGGCAACTGGCGGCGCAGGATGCTGCGGGTGCGTTCCATCAACTGCTCGCGACGAGCCGGTTCCAGGGCGATGCGCGCCAGGCGCTCGGATATGTAGTTGGGCGTGAGCGTCAGGTA
>DASVBI010000691.1:0-2203 GCA_036375915.1 Terriglobales bacterium
TCCTGGTGCGCTTGCCCCTGTCCGCAGAAATGGCGGAAACCATTGTCGCTGCAGGAGCGATGCAAACATGACCAACCTTTGTCCGGATAGCGCCAATCTGCCGCTGTTGCTCATTGAAGACGAGCCCTCGGTGATGGCTTACGTGCGCGCCGCCCTGGAACGCAGCGGCTACCCCGTGGTGGCGGCCCATTCCGGCGCGGAAGCGCTGCAACTGCTGGCCGGGGGTTCCTTTCTGGGAGTGATTTCCGACATGCGCACGCCGGGTGGAGTGGACGGCGCCGACGTCCACGCCTGGATTGCGGGCCACCGCCCCGAGTTGACTTCGCGCCTGGTCTTCATTACCGGCGACATCGCCAATGAGGAGACCGTGGCCACGCTGCAAAAAACCGGCGCGCCCTGCGTGGAGAAACCGTTTCGCGTCCAACAACTGCTCGAGGTGGTGGAAAAGACCATCGGGAAGGCACCATGAGTGAAGACGGCCGTATTCGCCTGCTGATCGTGGACGACGAGCAGAACATTCGCAAGCTCTGCGTCAAAATCGGGGAGTCGCTGGGTTTCGTCTGCTGGGAATCGGAAAGCGCGGAAGACGCCCTGGCCCGGCTGGAAAGCGAGACGCCCGACCTGATCCTGGTGGACCTGCGCATGGCGCAGATGTCCGGGCTGGAATTCCTGGCAACGGTGAAGAAGCAGTCGCCGCGCACCGAAGTGGCCATCATCACTGGCTACGGCTCCATAGACAATGCGGTGCAGGCCATGAAGCTCGGCGCCTATGACTACATCACCAAGCCCTTCCGCCTGGAAGAGATGAAACTCATCCTGCAGCGCATGGCGCAGAAGGTTCGCCTGGTGCTGGAAAACCGCGCCCTGCGCGAGCGGGTGAGCACGGAGATGGGCGGGATTGTGGGCGCATCCAAGGAAATCCAGGATGTGCTGGTGCTGATTGACCGGCTGAAGGACACGCGCACGCCGGTGCTGATCAGCGGCGAGAGCGGCACCGGCAAGGAACTGGTGGCGCGCGCCATCCACTTCCGCGGAGCGCTGGCCAAGCGGCCTTTCGTGGCCGTGGACTGCGGTTCGCTGGTGCCCACCCTGATCGAGAGCGAGCTCTTCGGGTATGAGAAAGGGGCGTTCACGGGTGCGTTGCGCTCCAAGGCCGGCTTGTTTCAGGCGGCGGACGGAGGCACGATTTTCCTCGACGAAGTGGGCGAGCTGCCGCTGGAAATGCAGGCCAAGCTGCTGCGCGTGCTGCAGGAAAAGGAAGTGCGGCCGGTGGGAAGCAATCAGAAGATCAAGGTGGAGGTGCGGGTGATGGCGGCCACCAACCGCGACCTGGAAGCGGCGTACAAGGCTGGCACCTTCCGCAAGGACCTTTACTTCCGGCTCAACGTGGTCACGGTGCACCTGCCGGCGCTGCGCGACCGGCGCAGCGACATACCCGACCTGGCGCAGTGGTTCCTGAGCCGCTACGCGCCTACCCAGCCCATCAAGATCACGACCGCGGCCATGAAGTGCCTGCGCGCCTATGACTGGCCGGGGAATGTTCGCGAGCTGGAAAACTGCATCGAGCGCGCCGTGGCCCTGGGCGACCAGCAGGTGATTGACGTCAGCGACCTGCCGCCGGGAATTCAGTCGCTCACCACGTCCAGCGATTGCCTGGCGGGCAGTTTCGTGGCCCCGGCCAACTCGACCGACCTTGAGGATATCGAGCGGGTGACGATTGAGCGCGTTTTCGAACAGGTGAACGGCGACAAGACACTTGCCGGACAGTTGCTGGGCATCAGCCGGGCCACGCTCTACCGCAAGCTCAAACGCTACGGGATAGGAATGAAAGCCTCCTCGGCTACGGCGGGGCCTTCGGAGACAGAGGGTTCTCAGCGAGACATCGTGCACTGAGGGGCGGAGCTTGCTGCCGTAAAACTCAGGCCAACTGCTGGCTTATCGCCTCCGGCCGGTCTGCCCCAAGAATTCCTGCAAGTGTTGTAAACACCCCAAGCCAGACTCCGCGTGCCGGGCCGGAAGAGTGGAGCTGTGGAGGGGCTTCTTCTGCCGGCGGCGATGCTCGACCGGTTGCAGCCGTTCTTTCTGCAGCCGAACCGCAGCGCTCGATTGCTGTTATTGCGCGGAACTGCTGAGCAACGACCCCATTCCGGGCTTGTAGTCGTAGAAGTCGGCGACGCGGCGCAGATAGTCAATGATGCGCTCG
>DASVBI010000670.1:0-3514 GCA_036375915.1 Terriglobales bacterium
CAATTCTGTGCTGATAGACATACCGAGAGGCTGGGCAAAAAGAGACCAGAGAACCAGGTCCCGGCGCCAGCTGCCGGTCACTGGCCACTGACCACGGGTGTGGGCCGCTTGAGCTTGACGGCGATGTCAATGAAGGCGAGGGCTGCGCGGCTGAGCGCCTTGTCTTTGCGAAACACCAGGGCCAGGTCGCGGCGAAATTGCGCGTCGGCGATGGGCAGGGCAGCCAGCACGCCGGCGCGCACATCCTCCGCCACATTGGAGCGGGCGATAAATCCCAGGCCGACTTGCGCGGCCACGAAGCGCTTCATCAGCTCGCTGGAATCGAGTTCCATGGAAACATTCGGCCGCAGCCGGCGCTCGTGAAACATGTTCTCGATGGCGTCGCGGGTGCGACCCAGCTTGGGCAAGAGCAGCGGGAATTTGGCAATTTCCGCTACCGGCACGGCTTCCAGCCTGGCCAGGGGGTGGCCAGTGGGAGCAATCAACACCAGTTCGTCGCGGTGAATGAGCACGATGGTGAGCCGCGTATCGTTCACCGGCAGCGATACCACTCCGAAGTCCACCGAATTATCAATCACTGATTCCAGGATCTTGTTGTGCTCGGAGCGCTGCACGCTTACCGCCACGCGTGGGTACTGCTTTTTGAATTCGGCGAAAACCTCAGGCAGGATGTGCAGGCAGGTGCCCTCGTTGGCGGCGACTACAATCTCGCCCCGGGGCACGCGCTCCATCTCCTGCACCGTGGTCATGACCACGCGGCGCGCCTGCAGGGTTTCTTCGGCGTAGCGCTGGAAAACTTTGCCGGCGGCGGTCAGCGCCACTTTGCCGCCCGAGCGGTCGAAGAGCTTGGCCCCAACCTCCTCTTCCAAGGCGCGGATCTGGGAGGAGACGGCAGGCTGGGTGCGGAAACGCTTTTCCGCCGCACGCGAAAAGCTGGCGTGGCGGGCGACCTCTAGAAACGTTTCCAGCTGATCAAAGTCCATCGAACCGGTTGCCAGTTGTCAGTGGCCAGTGGGCAGTTAAAGCGAGACCGACGGCTCTCGGCCTTTAAAGTAGCACTTAGCAATTAGCAGCGACCACGCAGCCCGTGAACGGGTTCTTCTAATCCAGAGCGACTGGTGGCTTAGCTAAATGCTTATTGCCAAACGCTAATCGCTTGCTTAGATTTCCACCGCCTAAGCCATAGCAAGAGTTAGGCTTGTCACCTGATAAAAGGTTTTTATTCCGTCCATAAAAAGTATCAATTTCCTCCCGCGGACGGGCGCCACGTATGCTGCAACTATCCTGCTGAAGGAGGATTGTAGCAGCAGGTGCCTGCCCCAATTTCATGACAATTTTGCTGTACGCCCACCGTGCTCATCCCGTATTTGGCGGAACAGGGCTATCCGCGCCCGGAAGCGGCGCAAAGGAGCTTTTGCATGGCTGACCCGAAGACCATTATGGAGTTTGTAAAGAAGAACGAGGTCAAGCTGCTTGACCTGCGTTTTACCGACCTGCCCGGCCTGTGGCACCACGTTTCCTATCCCATTGACCAGCTGTCCGAAGACTCATTCGAAGAGGGCTTCGGCATGGATGGTTCCTCCATCCGCGGCTGGGCGGCGATTCACGAGAGCGATATGCTGCTCATCCCCGATCCCGCCTGGTACATGCTGGACCCGTTCACCGAGGTGGCCACGCTGGTGATGGTGTGCGACGTGGTGGACCCGGTGACCAAGCAGCGCTACGACCGCGATCCCCGTTACATTGCCAAGAAGGCGGAAATGTACCTGGCCTCCACCGGCCTGGCCGACACCGCCTACTTCGGCGCCGAAGCCGAGTTCTTCATCTTCGATAACGTGCGCTTCGACCAGCGCGAGCAGCACGGCTTCTACTTTATTGACGCCGAGGAAGGCCGCTGGAACTCCGGCCGCGCCGAAAACAACCTGGGCTACCGCCCGCGCTACAAGGAAGGCTACTTCCCGGTGCCGCCCACCGACCACTACCAGGACCTGCGCACCGAGATGGCAATGACCATGCAGAACGCCGGCCTGAGCGTGGAATGCCACCACCACGAAGTGGCTACCGGCGGGCAGACGGAAATTGACCTGAAATTCGATTCGCTGGTGCGCTCCGCCGACAACATGATGCTCTACAAGTACATCGTGCGGAACGTGGCCAACCAGTACGGCAAGACCGTGACCTTCATGCCCAAGCCGCTGTTCCAGGACAACGGCAGCGGCATGCACACCCACCAGTCGCTGTGGAAGAGCGGCAAGCCGCTGTTTGCCGGCGACGGCTACGCCGGGCTTTCGCAGCTGGCGCTGTGGTACATCGGCGGGCTCATCAAGCACGGTCCGGCGCTTTCGGCCCTGATCGCGCCCACCACCAACTCCTACAAGCGCCTGGTGCCGGGCTTTGAAGCGCCGGTGAACCTGGCTTACTCGCGGCGCAATCGCTCGGCGGCCTGCCGCATCCCCATGTACTCGGCCTCCCCCAAGGCCAAGCGCGTGGAGTTCCGTCCGCCTGACCCGAGCTGCAATCCCTACATGGCGTTCGCGGCCATGATGATGGCCGGCCTGGATGGCGTGGAGAACAAGATTGACCCCGGCCAGCCCCTGGACAAGGACATCTACGATCTGGGCACGGAGGAACTGGCCAAGGTTCCCTCCATGCCGGGCTCGCTGGAAGACGCTCTGGACGCGCTGGAGAAAGACCACCAGTTCCTGCTGAAGGGCGACGTCTTCACCGAAGGCTTGCTGGAAACCTACATCGAGTACAAGCGCGCCAAGGAAGTGGACGCGGTGCGGTTGCGGCCACATCCGTATGAGTTTGCGCTGTACTACGACATTTAGGCTCAATGGAGAGCGCGGTGTAGGAGATCCTTCGCTTCGCTCAGGATGACGGCGGCGGGCTCAGACGCCCGCCAAACGCCGTCAGTTTGCCTTGTACTACGACATTTGATCGCGCTTTCCGCGGCGTCTGAGCCCCGGGCGATCATCCTGAGCGCAGCGAAGGTAATGAATCTCTCGGCCCGGCAGAAATGCCGGGCCACTTTCTTTTATTGGCCGGCGCTTTTCACAGCGGCTTTCGCTTGGGTGCGGTAGCGCGCTGGGGGCTGGCCGAAGGCCCGCTTAAATGCGCGGTTGAACGCCGGCTCCGATTCGTAGCCGACCTGGGAAGCGATTTGCGCGACGCTGTAGCTGGTAGCGGCAAGCAATTGCGCTCCGAGTTGAAGGCGCCACCGGGTGAGGTACGCTAAGGGCGGCTCGCCGAGAAACTGACGGAAACGTTGCGCCAGCACCGAACGTGAAAGACCCACGGCACTGGCGAGATCCGCGACAGTCCAAGGATCCGCCGCGCGGCTATGCATGAGGGCGAGCGCCCTGCCGATATCAATATCGCGTGCTCCGGCCAGCCAACCGGTCTGCCCAGCGGGCATCTGGCCGATGTAACGGCGCAGAGTTTCTACAAACAGCGTCTCGCACAGCTTCGCCAAAACGGCTTCACCACCGGCATGATTCGCACCGGCCTGGGC
>DASVBI010000404.1:0-6083 GCA_036375915.1 Terriglobales bacterium
TCCTGCAGAAGGAGCAGCGCGGCACCGGCCACGCCCTGATGGTTGGGGAAGAAGTTCTTTCACAATACGATCATGTACTGGTGCTGTCGGGCGACGCGCCCCTGATTACGCCTTCCACCATCGAGAAGCTGCGCGACTTTCACCTGCAGCAGGGCTCGGCCATGACCCTGCTGAGCGCGGTTCTGGAGCGGCCCTACGGCTATGGCCGGATCATCTTCCGCAATGGCAGCCGGGAAGTAGAAGCGATTATCGAAGAAAAATCGCTGAGCGCGAGCCAGCGCGCGCTGCGGGAAATTAATGCCGGCTTCTACGCTTTCGCCACCAAGCCGCTGTTTGAGCACATCCGCAAACTGGGCACTGACAACAAACACCAGGAGTATTACCTCACCGATATGGCTGCGCTCCTGGCCCAGGCGGGAGAAAAGGTAACGGCTCTGCAGGCGACCGACGCCCATGAGGTGCTGGGTTGCAATACGCGGCAGGAACTGGCCGAGGTGGATGCGGAACTGCGCCTGAAGAAGTGCCAGCAATTAATGGATCAGGGCGTCACCATCTACCGGCCCGAAACCTGCGTGGTTGACTGCGACGTTAGGGTACAGCCGGACACGGTCATTGAACCGTTCGTGCAGCTGCTCGGCGCCACGCGCATCGGCGCAGAATGCCGCATCCGTTCCTACAGCGTGATCATCAATTGCGAACTGGGCGATGGAGTGCTCATCCGCAATGGCTGCGTGATGGATGAATCGCACATCGGAGCGCATGCTGTGCTCGGTCCCTATACTCATCTGCGGCCTGGCTGCCACATCGCCGAAGGCGCGCACATGGGCAATTTTGTGGAAGGCAAAAAACTGAAGCTGGGCAGGGGCTCCAAGGCGCAGCACCTCAGTTACCTGGGTGACGCCGAAGTGGGCGAAGGCGTAAACGTGGGCGCGGGCACCATCACCTGCAACTATGATGGTTTCGGCAAGTATCCCACTGTGATTGGCGATGGCGCCTTCATCGGCAGCGACGCTACCCTGGTAGCGCCGGTGAAGGTGGGAAAGGGCGCTTACATCGGCGCTGCTTCCTGCATCACCGAGGACATTCCCGACGACGCGCTAGCCATCGGCCGCGGCCGCCAGGTCAACAAGGAAGGCTGGGCGCGAGAAAAGCGGAAAAAAGCAGGAGTCAGGAGTAGGGAGTCAGGAGTCAAAACCTGAGTTTCCAGTTTCGAGTCTCAAGTTTCCTGCAGAATCTGCGTGCTCCCGAAACTTGAAACTGGAAACTCGAAAATTGAAAGGCCCACCGGCGAAAGCCTGCCCTACCACAAAGTCATCCTGACTACTAACTCCTGACTCCTGACTCCCTGTTTCTTCAGGCATCGCTCCCTGCCCTGCTTCCCATCCAACTAAAGCTAGTCATTCCAAACTGGAGGGAAGCACATGGCAGAGGAGAACAAAGGGCAGAAGTCTTTCAAGTGCGCCGACATGGGCCACAAGGACTGCGGTTGGGAAGTCAGCGGGCGTTCGGAAGAGGAACTGATGCCGCAGATTGAACGCCACGGCCGGGAGCGCCATGGCATCGCCAACCTGGATGAGGACAGCAAGCGGCGGGTGCGCAGCAACATCCGCGACCGGGCGGCGTAAACTTTTAATCATCCTTGAAATGACTCACGGGCGGCCAGCGGGCCGCCCGCTTTGTCTGAAGGCCAGAAAATGGCATCAGGGCAAATGTATGCCCGCAGGGGCTGAAGGCTCAATCTGCTGGCGTGGCCCGGACGGCTCGGCTGAAGCCGAGCCCTTCCGAAAGACACTTATGAGCACGAGATAGTTGGTACTCTAGAGGCCGGAGTTTGAGGAGCGCTGATGGGCGGAAGAAATGGGCGGAGCGTGGCAGAAGAGCATTTCCTCGCGGGTCTGGAGTTGTTCGCCGCCGGGGAGCAGCAGCGCGCCATCGCCGAATACCAGCTGGCACTGGACGCTGATCCCGGCCACACCGACGCCATGCACGGCCTGGTGCGCATTTACCAGGACCTGGAGCAACTCGAAGAGGCGGTAGCGCTGGCCCGGCGCATATCGGAAACCGACCCCGAAGACGTGCTCGCTCACACTACGCTTTCCATCCTCTACCAGAAGAAGTGCATGGTGGCGGAGGCGGAAGCGGAAGCCAACAAGGCCCGCCTTCTGGGGTGGAAGCATCAACTGAGGGCGCAGAAGAACAAGCTGCCTGGCTGACTGGCTGGCTAGCTGTCTAGCTACATTTGACTCATCCGCCGCATCCGTCACAACGTATGGCTCGTAAGTGCGCTGAGGGTAATGCGTAAACAAAAGCCACCTTCTCTCGGCAGGCAAATGACCGCTCGAGAACAGGCGATTCCGCTTTTTACAGGCCGAGCCCCCCAACAGGAAGCTGCTGAAACAAGGGTCGGCTCGAGCAACTCGGCTAGCCAGCAAGTCAGCTACGCAGCTAGATATCGTACTTCTTCATCAGGTGGCGGAAGGAGCGGTAGGAGAGCTTGAGCATCTCGGCGGCGCGGGTCTGCACGCCGTTGGACTGGCGCAAGGCCGAGAGCAGAAGCGCACGCTCGATATCGGCCACGTAGTGTTCCATGTCCAGGCCATCCGCCGGCAAGGAATCGGAGAAGCCACTGGCTCCGGCCACCGCGACGGTTTCGCCGGCCCCGGCGCCGGCAGCCGCCGCCATGGCCTTCGCCTTAGGACGCTCCATCGGCAGTTCCACGCGTAGTTCATTGCTGGTTTCGAGAGCCACAGCGCGCTCAATAGAGTTTTCCAGCTGGCGCACGTTGCCCGGCCACTCATAGCCCGACAGGGTTTCCAGAGACTCGGAATTGATGCGCAGGATGCTCTTCCCTGCCGCAGGTGAGTATTTCTTGAGGAAATGGTTAGCCAGCAAGGGAATGTCTTCCCGGCGCTCGCGCAGAGGCGGCACCTGCACCGGAATCACGCTCAGGCGGTAATAGAGGTCTTCCCGAAAAGTGTTTTCTCCCACCAGTTTGTCCAGGTCGCGGTTGGTGGCGGAGATGACGCGCACGTCAATGGAGATCTCATTGGTACCGCCGACCGGACGAATGGTTCGTTCCTGCAGAACGCGCAGCAGCTTGACCTGCATGGCCACGGTCATCTCGCTGATTTCGTCGAGGAAGATAGTGCCCCCATCGGCCACTTCGAAGAGCCCGCGCTTGTTCTGCGCCGCCCCGGTGAAAGCTCCCTTCACGTAGCCGAACAGCTCGCTCTCCAGCAGAGTTTCGGGAAAAGCGCCGCAGTTCACGGAAACAAAGGGTTCGGCGGCGCGCGGAGAGCACACATGGGCGGCCCGCGCCACCAGTTCCTTGCCGGTGCCGCTCTCGCCGTAGATGAGGATGCTGCTGCTGGTGGAGGCAACGGTGCGAATGGTCTGCTTGAGCTTCTCCATCGCCGGGCTGGCGCCGACGATGTTGTCCAGCGAATTGCGGGCGGCGGCGTCGCGCCGGTAGGCGAAATTCTGCCGCCTTAGCGAGACCTGCTGCAGCGCCTGGGCGATGGCCAGCCGCACTTCGTCCATCAACCCCGGGCCCTTGCGGATGTAATCAAATGCGCCCCCAGCTTTGACCGCCTGGATGGCGGCTTCGAAGTCATCCACCGCGGTAATGAGGATGACGGCGGAATCGGGCGAAACGCGGTGGGAGTGGCGCAGCACCTCGATGCCGTCAATGTTGGGCATCTTGATGTCGGTAACTACCACATCGTAGAGAGCGCCATCAATTTTCTTGCGGGCGGCATCGCCTGAGTTCACCGTTTCCACGCGGTGGCCCTCGCGGCGCAGGGCGATGTCCAGCACTTCGCAGATGGAGCGTTCGTCGTCGCAAACCAGGATATTACCCACGGCTCGGCCCTCCTCCCGCGCCCGCAGCCACGGCGCTCACCGCCGCCAGCTCAGGCCGCGCGGCATGACCGGGTTCTTCCGGGCATGCGCCTTCCGCCACAACGTCAGGGCGGCGCAGCTGCAGCGAAAACACGCTTCCCTGGCCGGGCACCGAACGCACCATGATTTTTCCCTCGTGGGCCTGCACAATCTGGTAAACGATGGCCAGCCCCAGCCCGGTGCCGCCCTCGAAGTGCCCCTGGAAGGGCTCGAAGATTTTTTCCATCTGCAGCTGGCTCAGGCCGTGGCCGCTGTCGGCGAAACTGATGACCCAGTCCATGCCCACTCCCCGCAGCGAGACATGCAGCGAACCACCCTGAGGCATGGCGCGCAAGGAGTTGCTGCACAGGTTCCAGAACACCTGCTTGATCTTGTCGCCATCCACCAGCGCCGGCGCCCGCTCTACCTCGAAGCGGCGCACAATTTGCACCCGGGTGGACTCGGGAGGGGTGCTGCTTTCCAGCAGGGTCAGCGTGTCCTCGAGCAGGGGGATCAGGTCCTGCTGCTGGAATTCATAGCGCTTCTCGCGGGCATAGGCCAGGAAGTCGGAAATCATGTTGTTCAGCCGCTCCGATTCGCGGGTCACGATCTGCACCAGGGTTCGCTGTTCTTCGCTGAGGGTGGAAATGCCTTCCAGCACGCTCACCGAGCCGGCAATGGAGGAAAGCGGATTGCGAATCTCATGGGCGATGGCGGCAGCCAGGCGACCCACCGCAGCCAAGCGGTCGCGCAAGCGCACTTCCCGCTCCAGGCGGCGGATTTCCGTCAGATCGTCGAAGGTGTACACCCAGCCCAGGCTGCCCCGGTCCGGCACCACCAGGCGGGAAGCAATCACGCTGAAGCTCTTGATTTCGCCGGTGGCGGTGCGGTAGCGCACTTCTGTATGCGTGGGCGCGCCGGTGGGAGCGGGCAGAGGATCAAGGAACAGCTGGGCCACCTGTTTGCCCAGCAGATCAGTCTCGCTCTTCTCCAGGAAGGTCTGGCTGGCGGGATTGGCCAGGGTGATATGGCCTTCCAGGTCGGCGGTAAGCAGGCCGCCGCTGATGGAGCGAATCACGTTCTCATGCAGCGCCTGCAAACTCTCCAGGGCCCCGCTGGTGTCGTGCAATTGCACGTCCACCTGGCGCAGGCGCGCGGTCAGGCGTCCCGCCAGGTAGGCGATGGCCAGATAGCCGAACAGGTTGATCAGCAGGATGGCCACCAGGGCTTTGAAGCCGGCGTGGGTGGGCGAGTAGGAATGAATGACGCCGAAAAACTCCAGCTCCACCACCGCGCCATAGAGCACAAATGCCAAGGCCGCGGTCAGGTAGGCCCACAACTGGGGCAGCAGAATGCACGCCACCACAATGATGAGCGGGTAAAGGAAATTGAACGAGCTGTCAATTCCACCGCTGACGTACACCATGCCCGTGGCCAGGGCGAGGTCGGTCAATACCTGCAGGACGGCCTGCACCCGGTGCTCCTGCCAGAAGGAGTGCAGGACGATGTGGAACACCGAAACCGTGTACCAGAGCAGGATGAGGCTGATGAATTCGCGTTCCGGCAACTGCGTGGGCGTCAGCCGGGTAATGGCCAGCTCAATGCCCACCAGGAAAGTGATGATGAGGACGCGAACCTTGACCAGCCAGCCCAGCCAGGAGCGCTCGTCGAATGTGATTTCCGCAGCCATTACCTTCCTTGGGCGCGTCGGCGCCTCTGCGCCTTAGCCGGCCAGCTTGGCGATCATGGAGAACAGCGGCATGTAGAGCGAGATCACAATGCCGCCCACGCACACGCCCAGAATGCCGATGATGACGGGCTCCAGCATGGCCAGCATGTCCTTGGTGGCCGCGTCCACTTCGTCCTCGTAGAAGTCGGCAATTTTCTGCAGCATGGCATCCATGGCGCCCGTAGCCTCGCCCACGCCGATCATCTGCGAAACCATGTTGGGGAAAACGCCGCACTCTTTCAGGGGGTCCACGATGGTGCGGCCTTCTTCGATGGCCTTGCGCACCTTCATCAGGGCCTGTTCCAGCACCGCATTGCCGGAGGTGCGGGCGGTGATGGACAAGCCTTCCAGGATGGGGACACCGGAGGTGATCAGCGTGCCCAGGGTGCGGGTAAAACGGGCCACTGCGATCTTGCGCAGAAGGTTGCCGATTACTGGCGCCTTCAGCAGCATGGAGTCGAGGGCGTACTTGCCT
>DASVBI010000160.1:0-2001 GCA_036375915.1 Terriglobales bacterium
ACTGCAGCAAATGGAGCTGGGCCTTAATGGAGGCGAGGTGGTGGGCTTTCTGCGCCAGCACGTCAAAAATGAACTGGCGTGGCTGCGGCGCCTCCGCCGCCTGGCCGCCAGCCCGACTTCGTCGCAGCCCGAAGGCCTTGCCAGCCGGCCCGCCCGCGTCTGCCCTGTGGCGGCTCACCATCCCACGCAGAGGAGCACATCATGAAGGCATGGCAGCACATCAGCGTAGAGAGCTGGCTGTGGCTGATTTTCGCCCTCTATTGGTTCATAGCCTCGCGCACCACCGCCAAAACCAAGGCGCGTGAAAGTATGCTCTCCAGCCTGCCCCGCAACCTGGTGCTGGCGCTGGCGGGTGCGCTGCTGTATGGGCGCTGGTTTTCCATTGGCCTGCTGGGCCGTCGCTTTGTCGCTCCGCTGCCCTCGGTGTGGCTCGCCGGCGTGCTGCTCACCGCCGCCGGCCTGGCATTAGCCTTCTGGGCCCGCTATCACCTGGGCCGCAATTGGAGCGGGCAAATCACGCTCAAGGAAGGACACACCCTGATCTGCACCGGCCCCTACAGGTATCTGCGCCACCCCATCTACTCCGGGATTCTTGTGGCCATCGTGGGCACAGCCCTGACCGTGGGGCGCTATCGCGCGCTGCTGGCCGTGGTCCTGGCCTTTTTGAGCTTCTGGTGGAAAGCCCGCCAGGAAGATGCCTGGCTGGCGCGCGCCTTCGGCGAGGAATTTGAACGCCAACGCCGGCGCACCGGAGGCCTGCTGCCGCGCTTTCGGAGGGCTGCTGCGGAATAACCGGGTGCCCTACATTTGGCCGCAACCGGGAATCGCTCTCGTTATCGCGAATTCTGCGCGGCCAAATGTGGGGCACCCTGAACCGGCACATCTACCCATCCTCTGATCGGAACCTCCTCGGCTTGCGCGGCTCTCATCCCATTATGGGAATTAGAACGCTCCCTCAACCCACGATTTCTGCTTCCGCCCGCTACCCCGGGTGTATACGGAAATTGGGACCCCTCATCTCACCCCCGGAGGTGCTGCTGTGTCCCTTCCCCGGACTCTCAGCCTTCGTCTGCCCGCGTTGTTTACCGCCTTTCTCCTCTTATTGCTGATGGTTTCCGCTGCTGCCCAGGACGCCTCCACCGGCTCCATTCGCGGCACCGTTTCCGATCCCGGCGGAGGCCGCATCGGTGGCGCCCACGTGTGGGCGGTGAACAGCGCCACCGAACTCACCTACAGCGCGGAGACCAACAGCGAGGGCGCCTTCGTCTTTGACCTGTTGCCTCCCGGCGACTACGGCGTGCGCGCCGATGCTTCCGGCATGCGCACCGAATTGCGCCCCGCTCAGCACGTGCCCGTAGGCGGGGTGGTGCAGCTGGATTTTCGTCTGGCTCTGGCGGTGGTGAACGAAGCCATCACCGTCACCGAGCCGCCCTCGCTGGTGGAAACCCAGACCAGCACGGTTTCCAGCGTGATAGACCAGGGCTCCATCTCCGATCTGCCGCTGAACGGGCGCCGTTTCAGCGACCTGGCGCTGCTGGACGGAGGTGTGACCCAGGACCCGCGCAGCCTGACTTCAGCCAGCAACGGCGACCTGGCCTATGGCGGAATCCGCGGCACCCAGACCAGCTACCTGGTGGACGGGGCCGACAACAACAACGCCTTCTTCGCCCAGGCGCGCGGACGCTACCGCGCGCCCTACCAGTTCAGCAATGAGGTAGTGCAGGAGTTCCGCGTCTCCACCAACTCCTACGGCGCGGAACTGGGGCGCGCCGGAGGCGCGGTGGTAAATGTGGTCACCAAGTCGGGCTCCAACCGCCTGCACGGCACCGCCTTCTACTACCTGCGCGACAGCCGCTTCAACGCCCAGCCCGCCTTTACCGACTTCAAGCCCTCGGACCGGCAGCAGCAGTTTGGCTTTACCCTGGGGGGGCCGCTGCGGCGCAGCCGCGCCTTCTTCTATGGCGGTTTCGACCAGCACATTTTTCACGTCCCCACGGTGGT
>DASVBI010000672.1:0-3082 GCA_036375915.1 Terriglobales bacterium
CTGGAAGTGGAAGTGCGGCAACGCACGTAGCTTACCAGTACTAATCGCCCGTTCGGCTTGACCATAAAATTTACTCGGTGCAGTGAAGCGCTCAGCTATCAGCAGTCAGCTCTCAGTAGAACCTGACTGACGGTGACTGCCCGCTGAACGCTTCTGCGCCGTGCGGTCACACGCACACCTCGTGTTATTCCAATCTATTCAGTTGTGAGGCATTGTCCTCACGCTCTTTGCAGCATTCTGCAAATCAGCAGGTCGGCCTTTCGCCCCCTCAAGGCGGGCACATGGTTCGTCATTGCGCTCCTTTGGGTTGTAATCCTTTTAGGATTGTCATCTTTTTAGGACTGTCATCCTGAACGCAGCGAAGGACCTGCTTTTTGCGGAGTGCAAACGAGTTTGCCGGGCATCAGTCCTGAAGGTCGGCGCAGCACCAGTTGCTGATAGCTGACGGCTGATAGCTGACGGCTCCAGTTGTCGGTGACCTTACCGCGGGGGGAACACCCGTTCCCATCCCGAACACGGAAGTTAAGCCCCGCAGGGCCGATTGTACTGCACGCGAAAGTGTGTGGGAGAGTAGGTCGTCGCCGACTTAAATTACAAGGGCCACGTTGCTTCAAGCAGCGTGGCCCTTTTGGTTTTGGTAACTTCGTAGACGCGGATCGGCGCGGATTCCGTTTCCATCTTCCTTGGCGTCATCCCGAGCGGCTTCAGCCGTGAGGGAGCTCGCGTGCAGCACCGGAACATCATGCCGTTGCACCCCAGATGCTGCGGACGTGAAGGTCCTCAGCATGACGCCCGCGATAGGCATGCTGAAATGCGTTTAGCTTTCGAAAGGGCATGGCTTCAGCCATGCCATATCCAGTGCGCATAGAAGCCGGCTTTAGCCGTTGAGGGACGCTTTTGCCGAATTGCAACCAGGTTGCCTTCAGCAATTATCAGAGAACTTCCTTGGGGCCAGGCGCTCGGGAAGAAGAACACAAGGTCCCTCGACTTCGGCGACCGATCCCGCTTTGCGGGATCGGTCGGCTGCGCTCGGGATGACAGAATTAGAGTGCCCGCTCTGCGGCTCGGCTGAAGCCCCCTTCGGCAAGCTCAGGGCAGGCTCTTCGGCTTCGCTCGGAGCAGGCTATGCCCCCCCGAAATCCCGATTTGCGTTCATCCGCGTGAATCCGCGGCGAATGAATTTGGACTCTGTCATCGCGCCGCCGTCCCCTTCAGCTTCTGCAGCTTGCCCTCCGCGTTCTGTTGCACCAGCTTCTTGAAGGGCTCCGGGACGCTCTTGTCTTCGGGCAGCAGCTCCAGCGCCTTCTGCGAGGCCTGAATGGCTTTTTCGTTCTGGCCATCGGCCATGTAGGCGTCGCCCAGGCTGTCGTACGCGTTGGCCGAAGTGGGATAGGCTTCGGTGTTCAGCTTGCACAGCTCTACCGCGTCTTTGGTCTGCTTGGCCTGCATGCGTTCGTAAGCCAGCAGGTTCAGCGGCGCCTCCGGGAAGAGGAAGGCGTGGGGATCGCGCTTGCGCGCCTCGTGGAACATCTGCACCGCCTTGGGCACGCCTCCCGGTTGTTCCACCAGCGACCAGAATTCAGAGGCTGGCGTCCTCTTGATGGCTACGTGCGCCTTGGGATCGGCGGGCGCTTTCAGCAGCGTCTGCACGTACCAGGCGACAATTTCGCGCGGCAGCTCGGGGTGGGGACCGAAGATTTCCGTTCCATGTTTGCCATCCTGGAAGCCGACAAACCTATTGCGCGGATTGCCGGACAATTCCGCCAGCCACTGCATGTTCTGTGGCGCATGCGAGTCAAACTCATCGTCGGCCGCCGCGGCGGTGAAAATCGGCAGCCACGCATTCTGCTGCAGAAACTTCAGCCCGGCGCCGTTGGTGCCGCCGGCCAGCAGCGCCAGCGACTTCACTTCGGAGTGCCGCCGCGCCACCTCCACTGCGAAGCCCACGCCGCAGCTGCCGCCGCCGGCGCCCATGCGGTTCTTGTCCACGCCCGGCTGGGCCAGCAGATAGGCGTAGGCGGCATCTATATCGCCCGGCCACTTGCTGGTCTGCACCTGCTGCAGCTTCTGCGGGTCCTTGCGGAAGTCAATGCGCTCGCCCGCGCTCTCGCCGTAGCCGCGATAGTCGAGCGTCAACGCGTTAATGCCGGCTGCGCTCAACTGGCTGGCCACCGGTTCCCATGCCTTACGATTGCTGTTGCACATGTGCAGCAGCAGCACGGCAGGGCCAGGCTTCGCGGCCGCATAGTAGGTGGCCTTGAGCTTGATTCCGTCCGGGGCGGTGAGGTCCACATCACGTGGTGAGGGAGTCGTGGCAGCAAAGATGGGAAGACTAGCCAGGAACAGCAGCAGGGAAGCAAAAAGGCGGTTCATTGCGCTACCTCCTGCAACCAGGCAAGTCTAACAGGGTTGCAGAATTGAGTTGCAATTCGCGCCTATCCGCGTGAATCCGCGGCGAAGAATCTTGGAGGCATTTATGTCTGAATTTCGTGGCCTACGCGTCATCCACCAGTACACCCAGACCAACCAGGCCCCGCCCGCCAAGGTCTTTCCCCTGCTCTGCCCGGTGCGTGAGGCCGATTGGGTGCCCGGCTGGAAGTATCGGCTCATCTACTCGCAGTCGGGAGCGGCCGAGCTGGGCTGCGTTTTCACCACCCCCAACGACGACGGCTCCGAATCCATCTGGCTCTGCACCGAATACGAGCCTGCGCGTTTCCGCATCGCCTACGCCTGGGTCACGCCCGCCCAGGTCGCCTGCCAGATCGGCATCCAGCTCGAGCCCGGCCCCGGCTCAACCACCCGCGCCCACATCGCCTACACCTATACCGGGCTGTCTGCCGCCGGCAACCAGGAAGTGGAGCGCTTCACCGCCGACTGGTTCCGCGCCAAGATGCAGGGCTGGGAGAGCGCGATCAACCACTATCTGCGCACCGGCAACTTAATCGCCGCGCCCCAGTGGGAGTGAAAACTTAATTTGGGTCGCGGGCGCCCCGGCTGCAGCCGAGCCCTTCCGAAACCATCCTCCAAGTGAGCGAATCACGTGGCGGCGTCATCCCGAGCAGCTTCAGCTGCGAGGGATCTC
>DASVBI010000326.1:0-5545 GCA_036375915.1 Terriglobales bacterium
CGTGATACAACCAGCGCACGAGGAACATCGTGGCTGAAAAGATTGCACTGGTTACCGGCTCCTCCAGCGGCATTGGACTGCTCACCACAGTGGAACTGGCGCGCGCCGGTTTTCGCGTGGTAGCCAGCATGCGCGATCTGGGGCGCCGCCCGCGCCTGGACGAAGCCGCCAAGGCAAACGGGGTTGCCGGGCAGATTGACGTGCGCCGGCTGGATATAACAGAAATTGATCGCATCGGCGACTTCGTGGCCCAACTGGAGCGCGACTACGGCCGGCTGGATGTGCTGGTCAACAATGCAGGTTTTGCCGTAGCTGGTTTCGCGGAAGACCTGCTATTGGAGGAACTTCGCCAACAATTCGAAACTAATTTCTTTGGCCAGGTGGCGGTCACCCGGGCGGTGCTGCCCATCATGCGCCGCCAGCGCGCCGGGCACATCATCCTGGTTTCATCCATCGGCGGCCGGGTCTCGGCGCCTGTGATTGGGGCTTACGATGCCTCCAAGTTTGCCCTGGAAGGCTGGAGCGAGTCGCTGCGCATCGAAACCCGCTCACTGGGCATTCGCGTGGTTCTGGTGGAGCCGGGCTCCTTCCAGACCGATATCTGGGAACGCAATGTGCGCGTAGGCAGCGTCGCCTTGGACCGCAGTTCGCCTAACCATGAGCGCGCCGGCCGCTTCTCTGAAGTAGTAAAAAAAGTGCGCAAGGCCGATCCCCTGCCGGTGGCCAAACTGATTTGCCGCGTGGCGCAGAACCCCAATCCCCGCCTGCGCTATCGGGTGGGCTTTGACGCCCACCTGCAGTTCTGGCTGCACACCCTGCTGCCGTGGAAGGTTTACGAAAGACTGGTGATCCGGGCCACCAAGATCGGGTGAGGAGATTTGTAATTGACGAATTTGTAATTGGTAATTTTCTCACCCCTGAAGGTGCGAACTTCTCAAATTATCAATTACAAATTACGCATTTACAAATCTTCACAGTCCGCCGTTGCGCACGGCATCATTGGCGCGAATTCTTCCTTGCCAGCGGGTCCAGACAAACGCGACGATGCCGATGAGGATCACCGCCAAAATCACCGCGTCGAAACGGTGGAACCACATGCGCAGGCGCGGATCGGTATCCCAGCGCTGGCCCAGCTTCATGCCCACATAAGCCAGGCCCAGGCACCACGGCCAGGAGCCGACGAAGGTGTAGAAATGAAACTTAGCCTGCTTCATGCGGGCCACGCCCGCAGGCAGAGCGATGAAGGTGCGCACTACCGGCAAAAGCCGGCTGACAAACACAGTGATGTTGCCGTAGCGGGCGAAGAAGCGGTCAGCCCAGTCCAGTTCGTGGCGGCTAAGCAGGATGTAGGAGCCGTACTTCTCCACCAGCGGACGGCCGCCGTAATAGCCGACGGCATAGGCCACAGCCGAGCCCAGGTTGCATCCCAGCGCGCCCACCGTGGCCACCCACAGCAGCTTGAAGCGGCCGACATACACCAGGTAGCCGGAGAACGGCATGATGATTTCCGAAGGCAGGGGGATGCAGGCCGACTCAATAGCCATTAACAGCGCAATCCCCAGATAACCGCCGGTGGAGATCACGGAGATGATGAAGGCGCTCAGCGCCGCGATGATCTTGGCAATCATGGATGAAAAGGCAGGCGCAAAAATTCAGCAGTCCTCTGATTTTACGGGGACAAACGATTCGATTATACGGGGAGAAGCTTCGACGGTCGACGGTCTGCCGTCGGACGGCCAATCATATTACGGCTCGAGCTTCGAGGCTTGACCGTTCTGGGTAGGGCGCGGAAGAAGGATATTGTCACTTGGCAGGCAGGAACGAAGCCCACTCACTCCTGACTACCGGCTCCTGACTCCCGTTCTAGAACTGCCCCTCCTGTGTGAAGGTGTAGCCAGGCAGGCTTTGCCCTTGTGGGCTGCGCAGCACCTTTACCCGGATGGTATCGGTGGTAGTGGCCCCGGAATCGGCCTGGCGCAGGATGGCAAATTGAGCAAAAACCTCGTTATAGAGCTTAGTTACCAGGTAGTTCTGGCCACTTTGGTCATTGCGCCACACTTGTCCGAGCTGGATGATTTTCACTGCCATTTTTCCCTTCTCCCCAAGTTCAGAGTAGCTATCGGCGAGCGGCAGAGTCAATGATGCCGGAGGTTACGAAAGTGAGTTGCAGGTACCGTAAACCAGTTCTCGGTGCTCAGTTCTCAGAAAAGCCCCGATGATGCCGCCCCTGGAAACAAGCGTTTCCAGCAACTTCCATGTGCTGAACTTCTCGCCACGCGCCGCCCGGTACTACAATATGGGCCCATGGTCCCGGTCACCCGCACTGAAGCCGAAAGCAATTCGCCTTACAGTCAGGAACTACGCCGGCAGCTGATCAGCTTTTCGTTTTACAAAATGATGCCGGAATGGCGCCGGCTGCCGCGCTCGGAGCGCGATGACCACCGCCGCGAAGCCGCGGAGGTGCTGCGCCGCTGGTCCAACTACAGCGAACTGCGCCTTATTACCTACTCCACGGTTGGCCTGCGCTCCGATTCCGACTTCGTACTGTGGCGCATTTGTTACTCCATGGAATGTCTGCAGACTATGACCTCCGAGCTGCTGGCCACGCGCCTGGGCGGCTACCTGCATACTTCCTATTCCTACCTGGCCATGACCAAGCGCTCGCAGTACCAGATTGGGCCGGAGCACGAAGCTTACGACCTCCGCGGGGCCATTAAGCCCGGCGCCTTCAAGTACCTTTTCCTGTTTCCCATGGAAAAGACCAAGGCCTGGTACGCGCTGCCCTTTGAAGAGCGTCAGCGCATGGTGCATGACTACATCCGCATCATGGACGACTTTCCCCGAGTGCGCCTGAACGTGATGTACTCTTTCGGCTTGGATGACCAGGACTTTATAGTGGCCATCGGCAGCGATTATCCGGAGGATGTTCTGGATATGGTGCAGCAGATGCGCGAGGCCGAGTCCACCGGGTACAACCAGCGCGACACGCCGGTGTTCACTTGCCAGCGCACCACCATTGAAGAGATGCTGGAGCGGCTGGGCTGATGGTGCGCGGCCTCATTCCCCGCCAGCCGGCCAAGAGCGGCCGCCATGAAGGGCGCGCCGGCGCCGCCCGGGCAGCTCAGTCCCGGGGCGCTTCGCGGCAGCCGCAGAAGGGCGCGCGCAAGGGCGCGGCTCCCTTTCCCAAAGCCGCAGCCAAAACGGTGAGCAAAGCCGTGGCGGCTCCCCGGGGCTACCAGCCAACTTCGCCGGAACGGATAAAGGAAATTTTGAAGCGGCTGGACCAGACCTATCCCGGGGCCACCTGCGCGCTGCACCACAGCAACGCCTGGGAGTTGCTGGTAGCCACCATTCTCTCGGCGCAATGCACCGACGTGCGCGTGAACATGACCACGCCCGAACTGTTCCGCAAGTACCCGACGCCGCAGGCCTTCGCCGCGCTCAAGCCGGAACAACTGGAGCCCGACATCCGTTCTACCGGCTTCTTCCGCAACAAATCAAAATCGGTGGTGGGCGCAGCCAAGAAGCTGGTAGCTGACTTCGGCGGGCAGGTGCCCGACGACATGGACAAGCTGCTTTCTCTGCCTGGGGTGGCGCGCAAGACGGCCAACGTGGTGCTGGGCACCTGGTTCGGCAAGGCGGAAGGCGTGGTGGTAGATACCCACGTGCATCGCATTAGCCGCCGCCTGGAACTCACCACCAACAGCGACGCGGCAAAGATCGAGCAGGACCTGATGGGCGCGATCCCGCGCGATAAGTGGATCATCTTTTCCCATCAGATCATCTGGCACGGACGCAAGCTGTGTATCGCGCGCCGTCCCAAGTGCGCGGAATGTCCTCTGGAAAATCTGTGCCACGCCGCCGACAAAACCTGGAGCACAGTGGAAATTCACAAAGCGGCTAAACCCTGAAAAGCGGGGGCCGGATCGGGAGTCAGCAGATAATTGAGTAAGGATTGCTGCAATTCGCAGCGCTGAAGCGCTGCGCCACCCAAAGAGAACTGCCCTGGCTTCTCTGCTACACTTTTCTGCTCCTAATCCAGCGACGGAAATCGGCATCATGCGCACTTCTGCCTGCTTTGTTATTTTGGTTCTTATGAGCACGACTAGCCTCGCGCAGCAGTTGGCCACGCCCAAGTTCATCACCGATCCGGCCGAAATCAAGAGCCTCCCCAAGGCCGACGTGCAGAAGTTCACGGTGGAAAAGCTGTTTATGACCAGAGCCATCGGCGGCACGGCCTGGTCGCCGGATGGCAAGACCATCGCCTTCACGTCCAACATCAGCGGCCGCATGAACCTGTGGACGGTGCCGGCCACCGGCGGCTGGCCTACGCAGCTTACGGTCAGCGAGCAGCGCCAATATAGCCCGGCGTGGTCGCCGGACGGCAAGTGGATCGCCTACATGTCGGACCATGACGGCGACGAGCAATGGGACATCTTTGTGGTCTCTCCGCTCAGTGGCGAAGTCATCAACCTGACCCAGACTCCCGACATCGCGGAAGAGGACCCGCAGTGGTCGCCCGACGGGCGCATGCTGGCCTACATGGTCAAGCCCAAGACCTCCTCCACCTTCGAAATTGACGCCATGGATTTCACCACCCATGAGGTGCGCCATTTGACCAGCGGCACGCCCAAAGATCGCGGTAACGTCAGCCCGCTGTGGTCGCGCGACGGCAAGTGGATCGCCTATGCCCAAGTGCAAGCCAAGGGCACCGATTCCGACATCTACGTGGTGGACGTTGCCAGCTCCAGGAGCACGCGGCTCACGCCCCACAGCGGCGAGCACCTCTATACCGTCAACGACTGGTCTCCGGATGGCAAGAAGCTGCTCATTACCTCCAACGCCGGAAACGGCTATGAGAATGTCGGCCTGCTCGACATCGCCAGCAAGAAGATTGACTGGCTGACGCAGGACAAGTGGGAAATCCAGGGCGGCAATTTTTTGCCCGACGGCCGCACCGCGACCTGGACCGCCAACGTGGACGGCAACACTGACATTTATTTCCACGACCTGACCAGCGGCAAGACTGAGGCTCTCCCTTTGCCGACTGGGGTAAACGAACTGGGCGGCCAGGGGAGCGCCTTCACACGCGATGGCTCGCGCCTCCTCTATATCCACAACGGCCCCAACGCTCCGGCTGATGCCTGGGTTTACGACCTGGCGGACAAGCACTCGCAACAGGTTACGCATTCGCTGGTGGCGGGCGTGCATAGCGCCGACATGGGCGAGCCCTACCTGGTTCACTATCCCAGCCGCGATGGCAAGTTTCAGATTTCCGCCTTCGTCTACGTGCCGCACAATCTGCCGGCCAATCATCAGAGCCCGGCGGTGGTTTACGTGCACGGCGGCCCCACTTCGCAGACCGTAAATCTGTTCAACCGTGGCATTCAGTACCTGGTGAACCAGGGGTACCTGGTGATTGCGCCCAACTACCGCGGCTCCACCGGCTACGGCAAGGAGTTTCAGCAGGCCAACCTCTTCGATATGGGCGGCGGCGACCTGCAGGACGTGCTGGCGGCGGCCGACTGGATCAAGCGCAGCGCTT
>DASVBI010000461.1:0-3741 GCA_036375915.1 Terriglobales bacterium
CACGGCGATGGTGGGCGGAGCGGTAACGTTGATATGGGACTGGGACCCGGAAAGTGAATGCGCAGCATCAGTTGCACTGAGGGTTTGGTTAGAACCCACGGTATTCAGGGTTGCGCTGAAAGTATGGGAACCATTGTCGTGCCCGGCGCCGGCCCCGGTAAAAGTGTAGTCCACAGGCAACACCGCGGCGCCGTCTGAGCTGCTGAAGTGAACGGTGCCAGTGTAACCGGCAGCAACATTGCCCCTGGAATCGAGAGCGGTCACGGTGAAGTTCCCAGGAGTGCCCGCCGTTATTGGCGAAGGGAAATTCGCAACAAGCAGGCTGGCGGCCGCACCCGATACTGCCAATGTGCCGTTGCCGCTCTTTGTGTTTCCCGTGCAATTTCCCGCGGTGCCGGTAGCGCGGACCGTAAAAACGTATGAGTTCGGCGCGGTACCAACGGGCGGCGTAATTGTCAGGGTTGAAGACAGCGAATCAGCTGATGAAGTTCCTGTTCCAGAACCCGGCGAAAACTGGACGGTGGTTCCTGAGGGGAGCCCGGAAGTGACGCTTAGGCTGACGGTGCAGGTTCCATTGCCGGTGAAATTGACGGAGACGGGGAAAGTAGCAGAATTGCCGGCAACAACACCGGCTGGAGACTGCGGCCCAACACTGGGATTGCCGAAACTGATCGAGTCCGTGAAGGTAGTTTGCGCCTGCGCCTGGGTTCCCGCAGCCGTGAGGTAGAAACGTACATTCAAGTCATGGGAGTCGGGCGAGAACTGGCTGTTGGAGATGTTGCCGTTCTGGTCGGCAATGGCGGTCATGGCCGGGTGGGTATCGAGGTTCGGCGACTCGGCCAGCGTGAGGGTCACGGTCTCTCCCGGCTGCCACCCCGAGCCGGTGATGTTCACGGTGGTCCCGGGAGCATAGTCGCTCTGGTCAGTTTTCACCGTGGCGAAGCCGTACAGTTCGCCGCTGGCCAGGGCGCCGGCGCCGCTGTTCTGCCCGCCTGCCACCAGCAGGAGGCCGTCCGCTATGGAAAGCGGCGCGCCGGTCCCGCCGGAACGCGCGCTGGCCATGGCCCCGGTCCCCCGCACCGCGTTGTTCCAGGGCACAAACAGTTCCGCTGAGGCCAGTTCGCTTCCCGCCGAAGCCCCCCCACGACCAGCACGCTGCTGTTGTAAGGAAGCAGGAAGGCCAGGTGGCCGGAGCGCGCGGTCGCCAGCGAAGCTGGGCTCATAGAAATACCGCCTGCCGCTGGATCGTAAATTTCAATCGAAGACAGGTCATTGCTTCCGTTGTTGCCCCCGATAAGCGCCACGGTGCCGTCCAGCAGGGTGGTGGCGGAGAGCCGGGCACGGGGTGCGGACATCGGTGGGCCAGCGCTGACCGAACCGGCATCGGGATCGTAAATCTCAGTCGTGGAGAGTACGATGGCATTGCCGGAAGCGTCCACGCCCGTGCCCCCGGCAATCAGCACGCGTCCATCGCTCAGCACTGCCTCCGCGTGCTCTTGCCGTGCGCTGGTCAGCGTCCCAGCGGATGTAAAGCTGTCGCTGGTTTCGTCAAATACCTCCAGGGCGCTGAGGGGGCCGCCGGAATTTGTGCCGCCCGCCAGCAGCACATCGCCGTTCAATAATTGAGACGCGGTATGGCCGGCTCGCGCCTCGATCATGGTTGCGGAGAGCATCTGCCAGCTGTTGGCCTGCGGATCATAGGTTTCCGCCGAGTTTGTGATCCCGCCTCCGTTGGTGCGTCCTCCGCTTACAAGTACGCGCCCATCGGGCAGCACAAGGGCGGCATGACCGCTGCGCGCCGCATTCATGGAGGGCGCAGACGAAAAAGTACCATCGCTATTGAAGAATTCTGCGCTTGCCAGCGGGACCCCGTTAGCGTCCGAACCGCCGGTTATGAGAATGCGGCCATCAGGCAAGGCGACCGCCGCAGCGCCCGCCCGTCCTGTCTGCAGATTTCCCGCCGCCTGCCAGGTACCGGTGCTTACCTGGGGCAGCGAAGCCTTCAAAACCAACGCAGCGCTGAACAAAGTAACAAGAACGGCACCCGACCGAAGCCTACCCAACATACCGTTACCTCCAACCGCAGGATGGGAGCGCGTCGAGCCTATTGGCAGCGCGTCGGCGGAGGGATAGCCTGTCCCAGACGGTTGGAGTGGAGCAGCTTACCCAACAGCCGTGTAGCAGCAGGCTTGCGAGGGAACAAAGTACTCGCCGCTGGCCCATGCGGAACAATCCGGTTCCCTGAAATGCCTTGCCAGGAGCCGAATCCAAGCCAATCCTGCCGTGCGGCCGCGGTATGGTAAATGGCACACTGGTGGCTGAAAACAGTTGCAGACCATATCGCATATTGTCTACTTTGTATGACATATTGTTGCTGCCTGTGCTCTTAACGCGGAACAGCTGCTTTTCAGCAACTGGCGTCGAGATCTAGGTGCACGCCTTATTTCATTCTTGGAAGTGACGGCCGGCCGACAGTCCGGTAACGCGGAGCAGGTCACTTTCGTAACCTTCCACTCGTCACGAGCGTGCGCTAGCGTACATGTGAGTCCTGCCCGCATGCCGTTGTTTTGGCAAGCTCATCGCTACCTACGAGGATTACTTGCGTGATCTGCCGCTTTGTTGACCAGAGGGTGGATTTCTTCGCGGTGTTGGAGGAGAAACTGGGCCAGGACTTCTCCCTCATCCCTGCCGCGGAGGACGACTACGAGTCCCTGGGGGCCAGCGATGTGCTCATATGCAGCCTGCCCGCCAGCGAAGACACGCGCTTTGCCGCTAGCCTCAAAAGCCTCCAGATGCTGGTGCGCAACCCCGCCGGGATTCCGGTGGTGGCCTTTCTTTCCACGGATGAGCGCGAAGTGATGCGGGAAGCAGTTGCGGGGGGCGCCTTTGACCATTTTGTGGAAAGTGGGTCGATGGAGGAATTGCGCCTGGTGCTTCGCCGCGCCGCGCGCTTTCAGGAGCTGCGCCGCGAGTTGCAGCGCCTGCAGGCTGGTAGCTTCAAAGAAAACGAATTCTCGTCCATGGTCGGCACCGATGAGACCATGCGCCCGGTATTCTCTCTGGCCTCCAAGGTCGCCTCCACGGATGCCAACGTTCTGATCACCGGGGAGAGCGGCACCGGCAAAGAATTACTGGCACGCTCCATCCACTTAGCCAGCCCGCGCGCCGGCGAACCCTTCACCGCGGTGGCCTGCTCTTCGCTGCCCGAGACTCTGATCGAGGCGGAGTTGTTCGGCCATGAAAAGGGCGCGTTTACCGGCGCCAACGCGGCGCGGGTTGGCCGCTTTGAGGCGGCAGGGCAAGGCACCATTTTTCTCGACGAAGTCGGCGACCTGGCCCCTGCCCTGCAGGTGAAACTGCTGCGCGTGTTGCAGGAGCGCACGCTGGAACGGCTGGGCAGCAACCAAAGCCGTCCCATGGAGGCGCGCGTCATCTGCGCCACTCACCGCAACCTGCAGCAGCTGGCTAAGGACGGCACCTTCCGCCTGGACCTCTTCTATCGTTTGAACACGGTGGAGATCACGCTTCCTCCTCTACGCGAGCGCCGCGATGACATCGCGGTGTTGGCCCATAGTTTCCTGCAAGCTTTCAATCAGCGCCATCACCGCACGGTGCAACGCATTTCCGCCGCGGCTCTGTGCGCCCTGGAAGAGTATGGCTGGCCCGGCAACGTGCGGGAACTGCAGAATGTGATTGAGCGCGCCATCGTGGTTTGCGAGGGTTCGGAAATCGGTATTGAAC
>DASVBI010000102.1:0-2661 GCA_036375915.1 Terriglobales bacterium
TGCCGCCGCGCAAGCCGGCGCGGTCGGCGGCGCCGCCCGGCGTCAGTTGCAGGATGAGCACGCCGTAATCCGTAGGCAATCCCATCTGCGCGGCCAGTTCGGGGCCGATGGGAATGGCGGCGCGAATGCCCAGCCCCGGCCGGCGTACCCGCCCCAGGGTCACGAGGTCGTTGAGCACGGCCTTGGCGGTGTTGATGGGAATGGCGAAGCCGATGCCCGCGCTCTGGCCCACGCTGCTGGCGATCATGGTATTGATGCCGATCACGCTGCCATGCGAATCCAGCAGCGGTCCGCCCGAGTTGCCGGGATTGATAGGAGCGTCGGTCTGAATGGCTTTGTCAATGGTGGTGCCTTCAGGCTCGCGCACGGAACGGATGGAGCTGACAATGCCGTCGGTCATGGTGCCATTGAGGCCGAAGGGATTGCCGATGGCGTACACCCGCTGTCCCACCTGCAAGTTGGAGGAGTCGCCCAGCACCGCCGGCACCAGGTCGGGAGCGGAAATCTGCACCACGGCCAGATCATGCGAAGGGTCAGTGCCGACCACCTGCGCGTTATAGCGCTTGCGGTTGTGCATGGTCACGTAAATCTGGCCGTTGCGCCCGCTCTGCACCGCCTCCGAGATAACGTGGTAATTGGTGAGGATGTGGCCCTGGCGGTCAATAACGAATCCGGAGCCCTGGCCTTCGGAAGGCACGATGCCATAGAAGAAGTCCCAGGTGAGGGCCCGGGAAGTGATGTTGACCACGGCGGGGATGTTGCGCCGGTAAACCATGATGTTGTTCTGCTCGATGGAGTCCGCGGTTTCCGGACCGGCGGCTTCGGTGATGTCCACGTGGCCGGGACGAGTTACCCAGCTCACTTCCTGCAAGGGGCCGCGCCGGGCGGTAGTGAAGTAATAGAAAGCGGCGGCAAAGATCACCGCCAGCACAATCGGTCGTAGGAGTCGCATGTGAGTTTTCCTGTGGGTACTGATGGCTGTCTAGCTGGCTAGCTGCCTGGCTGTCTGGCAGACTCGTCAAATAGCTGGCCGGGGACGCCTGGTTCAAGCCAGGCAGCTAGTGAGCCAGCTAGCTAGTTAGCTGCTTTTCTAAGCTCCTGCATTATTTTATCCACTTGGCGCTCGGTGTCGGCAAGCGAGCCGGAATTGTCAATGACGTAGTCGGCGCGGCGGGCTTTTTCCTCGTCGGGCATCTGCGCCGCCATGCGGCGCTCCATTTCCTGGCGGGCGGCTTCCACGTCCAGGTGAAGGCGCTGGGCGAAGCGTTGCAGGCGCACGTCGTGGGAACAGGAAACGACCACCAGCTTGTCAAAGCGGTGGCTCACACCGGCTTCCAGAATCAGAGCCGCTTCGACCATGGCGATGGCGTGTGGGTCGCGGCGCTGAATGTCGGCCATCCATTCTTCCTGGCTGACGATGACGGCGGGATGCACGATGCGGTTGAGTTCTTCGATGCGCGGCGCGGTGGTGGTTCCAGCGCCGGCGGGAGGAGCGCTGAAGGCGGCCTGGGCGAGCTTCTGACGGTTGATGCGGCCGTCGGGCTGGAGAATTTGCCGCCCGAAATGAAGCACCACCTGGTTGTAAACCGGGCCGCCCGGCTGCATCAATTCATGAGCGATGCGGTCAGCCTGGATGACGTGGGCGCCGCGGGCGGCAAACATCTCGCCTACTACTGTTTTGCCGCAAGCGATACCGCCGGTGAGGCCGACGCGCAGCACCTCAAGCGCGCTCCAGGGAGAGGGCGGCTTCGCGCAGCCGCGAGCCCCGGCGCAGGCGCGCCGCCTTCACCGTGTTGGACATGAGCATGGCGATGGTCAGCGGACCCACGCCGCCGGGCACGGGGGTGAGCGCGCCCGCCACTTCCGCCACTTCGGGGTGAACGTCGCCGACCAGAGTGCTGCCGTTCTTGGAGAAGGCCTGCTCGCGCTTCTCATTGCCCTTAAAAAAGCGCTCGAACTCGGCGCGGTCGGTGATCTTATTCATGCCCACGTCCACCACCGCCGCTCCTGGCTTCACGAATTTGCGGGTAATCATGCCGGCGCGTCCGATGGCCGCCACCAGGAGGTCAGCGCGGCGGCACACGCCCGGAAGGTCATGGGTTTTGGAATGGCAAACCGTCACAGTGGCGTTGTGGTTGATGAGCAGCATGGCGGTGGGCTTGCCCACAATGTCGCTGCGGCCCACCACCACTGCTTCCTGACCGGCGATGGCGATCTGGCTGCGCTGCAGGATCTCGATGATTCCGGCCGGCGTGCACGGCACCAGCCCGGGCCGCTGGGTGGAGAGAAAGCCGACGTTCATGGGGTGAAAGCCGTCCACATCCTTGGCCGGATCCACCGCCATCAGCACCGCCTTGGCGTCCACTTGCGGCGGCAGAGGCAGTTGCACCAGGATGCCGTCAATTTCATCGCGCTGGTTGAGTGCGCGCACCAGGTGCAGCAGTTCCGCCGTGGTCACCGACTGCGGAGGCGCGTGCTTTTCGCTGTAGATGCCCAGCTCCTCGCAGCTTTTCACCTTGCCGCGCACGTAAATCTCGGAGGCGGGATTATTGCCGGCGAGGATGACGGCCAGTCCGGGGCGCAAGCCGGCCGCGGTCAACTCGCGCACTTGCTGCGCCACTTCCGCCTTGATCTCCGCCGCAATCTTATTGCCGTCCAGGA
>DASVBI010000074.1:0-3314 GCA_036375915.1 Terriglobales bacterium
CCGCCGTTTCGGACGCGATCCGCTGACGGCGCGCAACCTGATCGAAAACAAGTCGCTGACCGAGCCCATGCTGGAGCTGCTGGCAGCCATGGTGAAAGGCCGGCTCAACCTGCTGATTTCCGGCGGCACCGGCGCCGGCAAAACCACGCTGCTCAACGTGCTTTCCGGCTACATTCCCAACTCGGAACGCATTGTCACCATTGAAGACGCGGCCGAATTGCAGCTCAAGCAGGAACACGTGGTGCGGCTGGAAACGCGCCCGCCCAACATCGAAGGCAAGGGCGCCATCCGGCAGCGGCAGCTGGTAATCAACAGTCTGCGTATGCGCCCGGACCGCATCGTGGTGGGTGAAGTCCGCGGCGAAGAGGCTTTCGACATGCTGCAGGCCATGAACACCGGCCACGAAGGCTCGCTGACCACGGTGCACGCCAACTCGCCGCGCGACGCTCTGTCGCGTATCGAGAACATGGTCTCCATGGCCAACCTCAACATTCCCGAGCGCGCGGTGCGGCAGCAAATCTCCTCCGCCATTCACGCGGTGGTGCAGATTGCCCGCATGTCCGACGGCACGCGCAAGGTGATCTCGGTTTGCGAAATCACGGGCATGGAAAGCGAGGTCATTTCCATGCAGGAGATTTTCGTTTTCGAGCGCAAGGGACTGGGAGAAGGGGGCAAGGTGCGGGGCGTGTACAAGTCCACGGGCATCCGCGCCAAGTTTACCGACCGGCTGGCGGCAGCGGGCTGCCGCGTGCGTCCGGCGGTGTTCGAATCGGTAGTGGAGGTATAAGGCCGCCGACGCGGCGGGGAGCAGAAGCATGATCATGGCGCTGATTGCGGTAGTGGTATTTGTGCTGGTGGCGGCGGGAGTATTCGCCGTGGCGTCGCTGTTTGACGAACGGCGGTCGCACGCCCGCCTGCTGAGGGAACGCCTGGCCACGGTGCAGCAGGCCAGCGACCGCCAGCCCTCGGAAGAACTGCTGCTGTTGCGCGACGAGCTGATGAGCGACATCCCCGCGCTCAACCGCCTGCTGCAGCAATGGCCGCGCATGGCCAAGGTGCAGCACTTTCTCTCCCAGGCCGACGTCAAAATGAAGGCGGGCAAGTTCCTGCTGTTGACGGTCTGTTCCTGCGTGACCTGCGGGGTGCTGCTGCTGCTGCTGGCCGATTCTCCGCTGTTCGCCGGGGTGGCGGCCCTGATGGGACTGTTTCTGCCTTATGCCTACGTTTCCTACATGCGGGCGCGGCGCTTCGCCAAATTCGAGGAGCTGTTTCCCGAGGCCATTGACACGCTGGCGCGAGCGGTGCGCGCCGGACACGCCTTCCCCACCGCCCTGGAACTGCTGGCCACGGAAATGGGGGAGCCGGTTGCGGGCGAGTTCCGCAAGCTTTTTGAGGAACAGAAATTCGGCTTGCCCATGCGCGACGCCCTGCTCAACCTGGCGGAACGCATGCCCATCGTGGATGTGAAGTTTTTCGCCACCGCGGTCATGCTGCAGCGCGAGACTGGCGGCAACCTGGCGGAGATCCTCGATGGACTCTCCTACGTGATCCGCGAGCGTTTCAAGATTCTCCGCCAGGTGCGGGTGTACACCGCCCAGGGGCGGCTGACCATGATTTTGCTGATGGCCCTGCCGCCCATTATCGTGCTGGTCATGATGGTGATGAACCCCGGATTCATGAGTCCGCTGTTCACCGATCCCATCGGCCACGCCCTGATCGCAGGCGGAATTGTTCTGCAGACGATCGGGTACCTCCTGATCCGCAAGATCATTCGTATTCAGGTCTGAACCTATGGCGATGATATTGGCAGTTCTGCTTTTCGTAACCGTGTTCGCGGCGATCTTCGCTTTCGGAGCGGCCGCGGCCGCACCCTCGTCGGTGCTGGGCACACGCCTGCGCTCGCTGGGCTGGCAGCCGCGGGAAGAAACGGATAAACCGGCCATCAAGGAGCGCGTGGAGCAGGTGCTGGATCCGCTCTCCAAGGCGCTGCCCAAATCCCCCACCGAGGTTTCGGCCACCCGCGCCCTGCTGATGCAGGCGGGCTACCGCGACCCCAACCATCTCACCATTTACTTTGGCATCCGGGCGCTGCTCGCCTTTGGCGGGCTGGTGTTCGTGATGGCAACCGGCATTGGCCTCAATTCCCCCATGTTAATCGTGGCTTTGCCGCTGGGCGGGTACATGCTGCCACGTTTCATGCTCAAGCGCATGATCCGGAAGCGGCAGCAGAAGATCCGGCTGGGACTGCCCGACGCGCTCGATCTGACGGTAATCTGCGTGGAGGCTGGACTGGGCCTGGACCAGGCCCTGCAGCGCGTAGGCGAGGACCTGCGTCACGCCCATGCCGAGCTGAGCGATGAATTCCGTCTGGTCAACCTGGAACTGCGGGCAGGCAAGGCGCGCGCCGAAGCTTTGCGCAACCTGGCGGAGCGCACAGGCGTGGACGACCTGAAGGCCCTGGTGGCGGTGCTGATCCAGACCGACCGTTTTGGCACCAGCATCGCGCAGGCTTTGCGCGTGCACTCCGATTCCCTGCGCACCGAGCGCCGGCAGCGCGCCGAAGAAGCCGCCGCCAAAACCACCATCAAAATGGTGCCGGTCCTGGTTTTGTTCGTCTTTCCCTCGATGTTCTTTGTCAGCCTCGGCCCGGCCGCGATCCAGCTGATCCGTTACTTCCTGCCGGAGATGCAACGATGACGCCAGGCGTGGTCGCCTTGCTTGTGATACTGCTGGTGTTGGGACTTATAGCTTACAACCGCCAGAAAGACCAGGCGTAGGAGCGCTGGGATGTCGGGCAACAATTCGCGCAAGGGATATGCCTTTAACCGAACGCGGCAAGCGTTCCTGGCCACTGAATTGTCGGTAGCGGATACTCACTGGAGCCGGCTGCGGGGCCTGATGGGCACCAATCCGACTGCCTTCCGCTTTGGCCAGGGGCTATGGATTGTGCCCAGCCACGGCGTGCACACGCTGGCCATGCGCTACCCCATTGACGTCATTTATCTGAATCACACCAAGACCGTAATCCATGTGGAAGAAAACGTGAAGCCGTGGCGCATCGCGCCCGTGCGCATGGAAGCGGTGACGGTGCTGGAGTTGCCCTGCCATACGGTGTGGAACACCGGCACCACGGTGGGGGACCAGATCGAAATCTCCTTTGGGGTGCAGAAAAGCGCGCAGAAGAAGGTGGAGGCGGTATGAGCGCGACTTTGCCGGTCATGTCGCGGGCGCCCGAGCCACCCAATCTCCTGATCCAGTGGGAGCCGCGCTGGAAGGCCTTCGCCAGCGCGCTCTCTCCCGCCATGCAGCGCTCT
>DASVBI010000069.1:0-6973 GCA_036375915.1 Terriglobales bacterium
TGTGAATGTTGGTATCGTTTTCCGTGATGCCGGTGGCCACCAGCGGGGTATTGCGATTGGCGCTCGCCAGTTGCTCCGTCTGATCAAAAACATCCTGCCCCGCCAGGTAGCGCTCCTCGACCCAGCCCTCCTTGCCATCGCCGGCGCGCACCCGCACGAAGCGGCGCGAGTGCTCCAGCACCTGCACGCGCTCCCCGTTTTTCACCAGAGTTACCCGGTTGTACACCGCGGCAATGCGGTCGCGCAGGTACACCTGGGGCGCGGTCACATAGGCGTTTTCTTGCGCCTTGCCGCGGCGGGAGCAGCCCGCCGGCAACAGCAGGGCGGAAAAGAGCAGCAGCAGGACGGCGGCGGAAATGCCGGGTTGCGCAGGCTTGCGCGCCAGAAGTGTCGGGGCCGACTTCATGAGAGGGTTGCTGCTCTAACTATAGCGCCGGGCGGGGGCCGGCGGGGAGTTGAGTTACTTCCGCATCAGATCTGTTACGGGAGGAGCGGTCAGCACCCAGCATCCGGAATTTGTCATCGGCTTCGCTCAGCGGCAGGCAGGGGATGGCGCAGCCTCCGATCCGCTCTGCGGCGTGCCTGGCGCGGGGGCGACAAAATCCGGCGGGCGACCTGTCCACTGCAAGGCGATGGTGGGATCACCTCGGCGCAATGGCGGTTCGTAGGGCCGGCGGGCCCACAAGTCGTGTCGTCCGTATGCCAGCTGGGCGCCAGGCCCCAGCCCGATCAGGAAGAAGCGCACCCCGCAAACCTCAATCGGCATGCCGGTAATAAGAAACTCCGAATTCGGCGCGGGCGAGGGTTCGACGCGGGGGAGGGCAGCGAGGAATTGGCGGGTAATTCTGCTATTAGCTCGCCAGGCGGAGAGGTTGTGCCAAAGTCCGAATAAAAAACAAATCAGCAGCAGCAGGAACCAGAAGCGCCGCGGGCGCGCGTCCGCAACGCCGCTCAATAAAGCCGCCAGCAGCAGGGCGATTCCGATAGCGCTGATGTAGAGGACACGCGACCACAGCAGAGCCGGGTCGAAGTTCCATAGCAGAAAATGAACCGGCAGTACGGCAATCACTGTCCAGCCCAGGGCAAACCAGGCCAGCTTGCGCTGGTGCGAGTCCGGCCTGCTGATCAGGAGGAGCGAAAACAGCACCGCCGTGGTCGCGGCCGCGATGATGACGATCTGCCACGCCGGTGGCTGGTGCCAGTTGTATCCCATCAGGGTTTCCGATGGCGCGCGCAGCAGGAGCGCGGCCAGCGCCTTGCGCCCAAATTGCAGCACGTCTGGAGCTCCGGGCGAGCTCTGGTAACCGCCAATGCCGTGCAGTGCGTGCCAGCGATAGGCAAAGGCGGCGGCGGCAACGGCGAAGAAGCCGCTCACCGCTTTCCAGGCGGGGCCGGGCATGACCATTACTTCCAGCCAGAGCAGCAGCAGGGGCAGAACATAAATGCTTTCTTTGGCAAACGTAGCAACCAGGAACAGCAGCAAGGCCAGGGCGTACATCGCGGCCGAGCCGCCTTTGCGGAAACGCAAATAAGCCACCAACGACCAGATTCCCAGAGTGGTCGCAAGCAGGTCAAAGCGCGCCGCAATGTAAGTGACCGGTTCCACCGTAATGGGCGCGATCGAAAACAAAAGTGCGGCCATGGCCGCCAGCTTCCGCGAAAAGCCCAGCCCCAGGCTCAGGCAGTAAACCGCCGCCACCACCGCCAGGTGCAGCCCCAGATTTACCAGGTGATAACCGGGGGCCCAGTCGTGGAACAAGCGGTAATCCGCCATGAGACTGACGAAGCCCAGAGGCCGGAAGAAGAGGTGGTAGCCGGAGCCCACCACCTGCCCCTGCGAAAGATGGCGCGCAATAAAGGGCAGCATGGGAAAGCGTCCCTGCGCCAGGTGGGCAAAATCATCGCTGACAAAATAAACCCCGAGTGCGGGCAGATAAGCTAAAGCCGGCAGCAGGAAGATGAGGGACGGGTACAGAGAAGGGTCCGGGTTGTCGTTATCCTCGGCGACCAATCTGTTCGAGCGCGCCAGACGCACAATCACCAGCAAAAAGAAAACGGCAGCAAAGCCCTGCAGCCACGCGATTCTTCTCTCCGGCCGGACCAGGATCAGGCTGGCGCCCGTCGCCAGGAAAAGCGCAAGGCCGCCCAGGGCCGCGCGGGAGTACGGTTTACCAGGAAATTTGAGGCTACCCAGCATGGGCAATCTGAGCGCGGTTGAGGTTCAAGATGGCATGTCGCGCGGCAACGTGGATGACGGCCTTAACTCTGCCGTCGCAGCGGTCGCGATGATGCCGGCAGCGCGGATATCCACTGGGCGAGAATATCACTGGACCGTGAGAATCGTAGTCGCCGTCTGGGTGGTGCCGCCGCTGGGAGTATAGGTGGCAGTGATGGTGGTCTGGCCTGTGCCCTGCAGCGTAGCCAAACCCGAAGTCACGCCGGTGAATACGGCCACACTCTGGTTGGACGAAGTGAACGTGGTCAGCGAGGTCACATTCGTTCCATTGCTGGTGGCGGTGAACTGCTCCGAGCCGGTGGACAGGCTCACGGTTGGGTTGCTGGGAGACAGAACGAGAGCGTTGGTATTGGTACCGACATTCAGGGTGGCGGAACCGCTCACCGTTCCCTCGGTTGCGGTAATGGTGGCGGTGCCGGTCTTCACCCCTTTAGCCAGGCCGCCGGTGGAGATGGTGGCAACTGTCGTGTCCGAACTGCTCCAAACCAGGCTGTGCAGCGAGCCGGTGGTGCCGTCGTTGTTTACGCCCGTGGCCGTAAACTGCTGAGTGGCGCCGACCGCCACCGAGCCGGTAGAGGGAGTCACGTTGATGGAAGTCAAAGTCGGGTTGACGAAAAATCCTCGGCAGGACACGCCGCCCAAGGCGACCAGAACAGCCAGCGCGAGCAACGGCAGCACGCGTCTATTCGACATCAGCCAGGACTCCACGCCCCAGATGGGCTATCAGCTTCAATTGTCAGTGGTCGCGCTGCCCGCATTCTAGCAAATCAGGTGCGACGCGATGGGTAACGGCGGGTGCACCACCCTCGGCGCCGGGCCACGGAGGCAGGGAAAAAGGCCAGGGCCTCGCACCTGTACCTCTGGACTAAGAACGCCGGCAAGGAGGCGAGTTGCGCGGCAAAAGGGTTAAATCTGGCGCTTGGGCTTGGCCCGCGGGATGCGGTCATCAATGGGCTTGCGGCCGGCGTAGCCCTCCTCCACTCCGTGCCAGTGGGTGATCTTCTTTTCTCCCAGCTTCCAGCACAACAGAACGGTATGCCCGTCCACCACGCAGGGAAAATCGAGCAGGCCGATGTCCAGGTCTTTCACCTGCACCCCGGTGGAGTTGATTTCACTCACCGCGTCCTTTACTTGCTGCGCGGTTTTCTCCCGTTCGGCTTTGCGGCGGGCAAGGCGCACCAGAGGCAACAGCATGCCTCCGCTGAGAAAGACGCGATGCGCCACGTCCTTCAGTTCTTTGTCAATTTCCTCGATCTGCTTTTTACCGTCAATGGCCTGGCGTAACAGGCTTTCCAGCACCGGTAATAGCTCGTGGGCTTCGTCCAGGGTAAACGTCCGTTCTGACATAGGGTGATCTGACTCGCGCCTGGGGTGGCTGAAACGTATTCACATTATACGGGAAGTAGTTGGTAGCTAGTAGTTGGTAGTTGGTCGTCGGCTCTCGGTCATTGGGTCTCAGCAATTGGCGGACAAGCGCTACACGGCGGGTCACAATGACTGCCCGCCGATGTCCGCCAAGAAGCCAACGACTAACTACTTACTACCAGCTACCGATCTACGGTATTTCCAGCATGCGGTCGAGCGCCACGCGAGCCCAGCGCTTAACCTCGTCACGCACCTGGATGCGGTTCACCACGTTGCCTTCCACCAGGTTCTCCAGCGCCCAGCACAAGTGCTGCGGCGAAATGCGGAACATGGTGGTGCAGAGGCAGCCGGAATCATCCAGACTGAGCACTTTCTTCCCCTGCGGAGCAAACTCTTTCGCCATGCGGTTGACCAGGTGGATTTCCGTGCCCACCGCGAACTGCGCGCCCGCGGGCGCCTCCCGCACCAGCTTCAGCAGCCTTTCCGTGGAACCAATGCCGTCCGCCTTCCGGCAAACTTCCCAGCGGCATTCGGGATGAACAATCACGCGAATGCCGGGATATTTGCCGCGCGCAGCCTGCACATGCTCGGGCAGAAAGCGCTGGTGAACCGAGCAGTGGCCCTTCCACAGGATCACGCGTGCGGCGCGCAATTGCTCCGGAGTCAGCCCGCCGCCGGGCCGGTAGGGATCCCACACCACCATGTGCTCCAGGGGAACGCCCATGGCATAGCCGGTGTTGCGTCCCAGGTGCTGGTCGGGCAGGAACAGTAACCGGGGATTGTGCTCCCAGCCCCAGCGCATGGCGGCGGCGGCGTTGGAGGAAGTGCAAACCACGCCACCGCGCTCGCCGCAGAACGCTTTGATGGCGGCGGTGGAATTGATGTAGGTGATGGGAGTAATGCCCTCGCCGCCCTCGCTGGTCAGGCCGGCTTCTACCAGTTGCTCCCAGCAATCCTCCACCTGCGTGATCTCCGCCATATCGGCCATGGAGCAGCCGGCGTTCAGGTCGGGGAGAATCACCACCTGCCCGGGGCGGCTGAGAAGGTCTGCGCTCTCGGCCATGAAGTGAACCCCGCAAAAAACGATGTAGTTGCCTTCGGCCCTGGCCGCCTGCTGCGAAAGGCGGTAGGAATCGCCGCGAAAATCCGCGAAGCGAATCACTTCGTCGCGCTGGTAGTGGTGTCCCAGGATGATGGCCTGGCCGCGCAGCCGCTCCTTGGCTGCGGCAATGCGCTCATCCAGGCTGTGATCGGGAAGAAGAAGATAGTTGTCCAGAGGACAGGATACGGTCGCTGTCGCCACCTCAGGTCTCGCTTTCAGTTCCGAAACATCTTCGGAACGGGGCTGTTGAAAGCATCCTGCGGTTCCAGCGGGTCCACTGCGCCGTTTAGCGCCCGACCCGCGGGGATGTTGAGAACCGCCGGTGTTTCCTTACTGCCGATCTGATGCCCGGAAATGCCCGTGGACGCGCTTTTTGAGGGCGACTCCACGCTCCCCGGCACCACTATAATTTTGCCATTCTGCCGCCTCTGCTGCAACCCTGGCGATAGCGGAAACCGCAAACAGCGCCTTACTTTTCGAGGTCTATCAGCACCAGATCTGAGTTCTCCCGCAAGCGGTCAAACACGATGTGTTTTCCATCCGGTGTGATATCGAATGCCCGCATCGCAGATGGGTCGTGCAACTGAGTCAGGGGCCGGGTTTTCTTGGAGGCAACATCGAGCAGCCAGAAGTCCTGCGCGGCGGACCTGCCCTGCATGTACACCAGACCCTTTCCACTGGGGAGAAAGCGCGCGCGTACGCCGTCGCGCCGCACCCGAATGGCTGGAAATGCGACTGCGGTGCCATCCGGGCGTACCGCCAACAGCGGCGCGTCAGGTCCGACATTGGCTCCGGTGTAAACAATCAGACTTCCATCCGGCGACCAAACAGGATTGAAAGCCTGCCCGGTGTCAATCGGCGGCGGGGCCGCCGACGTTATGGACGATGCCCCGAACCGCGCGCCGGCGGTAAGCGTTCAGTATGTCGGGCAGCGTCACCACGCCCTGCAGTTGAGTAAGGTCGGCGCGGTGCACCACCGGCAGAAGCGGCCAGTCGTAGATGTGGCGCAAGGCGGTGTCCAGGGGATGGTCAGGATGGAGCAGCGGGGCCAGGCTGTTCTCCGCCCCCACGGCCTTCAAGGGCAACTCGGCATCGCCCTGGTCCGCCAGTTCAGCCAATTTCTTGCGTGTTATCCCGCGCCACATTCCGTCGGGTAAGCGGAACAGGAGGAGGGGCTCGGTGGATTGCTCCAGTTCGCGCAGCGCCACCTTAATGGGCTCCTCACCGGTCAGCATCGGGGTTTGCGGAGCCCGCATGGCGTCCTCTACACGCAGCAGCGGCTGCTCCCGCTGTTCTTCCATGGAGGGAAGGTCCAGCCCCGATTGCCGGGAGAGTTCGTCGAAAAGGGGCGTGGGCTGGGCCGCGCGCGAAATCACATAGGCGATAGCGTTGGAAATGATGACCGGCACGATGATCGTGTAATCGCCACTTACCTCCAGCACCATGAACACCGAAGTCATGGGCGCGCGAATGAAGCCGGCAAACAGCGTTCCCATGCCCACCAGGCAGTAGGCGCCGATGGGACCGCTCAAATGAGGCAGCAAATGGTGCTCCAGGGCGCCCACCGAGCCGCCCAGCATGGCCCCCACGAACAGAGTGGGCGCGAACATGCCGCCGGGGGTGCCGCTGACGAAGGAAATGGTGGTGGCCAGAATCTTCAGTCCCGCCAAAATACCCAGGATCTGCCAGGTGTACTGGCTGTGCATCGCCTGGTCCATATAGGCGTAGCCCGCTCCCATCACCTGGGGAAAGCCGAGATAACCGATTAGGCCAATCAGCAGCCCGGCCAGGCCCGGTTGCAGGTGCTGGGTCCATCGGGGAGCGTTCTTCAGCCGCAAGCGGAAGAAGAGGATCAGCTTCAGGAAGACGACGGATGCGATGCCGCCCACCACGCCCAGCACGGCATAAGCCAGCAGCTCACCGGGATTGACGGCCCCGATGGGGGGAACGCGGAACAGCGGTTCCGAACCCAGAAACCAGCGTTCCACCACCACGCTGGAGACCGCCGCCAGCACCACCGCGCCCAGCACGCCCGCGCTCCAGCGCCCGATGACCTCCTCGATTACGAAAAGCACGGCGGAAATGGGCGCGTTGAAGGCGGCGGCCAGCCCGGCAGCCGCGCCCACCGGCGCAATCAGGCGCAGGCGTTCGCGCGAGAGCCGCAGCTTCTCCCCCAGCAGGGAGGCAATACCCGCGCCGATCTGCAGCGACGGGTCTTCCGGTCCCAGCGATTGCCCGCTGCCGATGGCCAGCGCCGAGCAGATGAATTT
>DASVBI010000064.1:0-5595 GCA_036375915.1 Terriglobales bacterium
CGCTGATGAAAGCGGAGCCGGAGCGATATTCGCACGCCGCCAGCGCTGAGATTGTGCCGGAATTGCACACGGCAGCCCGCTATGCCGACCGCTTCTACAGCGGGAACTTTCTAGGCGGGGCGGTGCTGGACCGCATAGTGCAATTCACCGCCGGCAGTGGGCGGGTGCGGCGGCTGATGTGCGATGTGTTCAGCGGGAGGCAAGGATATGTAGGCTTGCGCAGGCGGGCGTACCGTACGTTTGTGAGCGCATTACCGGAGGTTTTACTGAGCCGGGGACAAGCCATCAACGCGGAAGTCGCGGAGTAGCAGGCCTCCCCCTTCCCTTCGCCGGCAGTATTCCACAGAACCGAGGGTCCCCGCTCCACAAACCGGCGCTGACTGGTGACTACTCACTCCCGGCGCTATGCCGCGTCACGGAGCGCATGACCAGGCTCGAGAATCAGGTCTTCCATTCGCCCTTGAAACGGAGTCAGCACCTCCGCACCGGTGGCGGTCACCGCTACCATGTCGCAACGGCGGATGCCGCCATAGCCTTCGATGTACACCGCCGGCTCCAGATTGAAGACCATCCCCTCCTGCAGCAGTTCCTCGGACAGGGGGTGAAGCCGAGGGCGGGCGTTGTGCGCGATAGCGGCGAATCCCACACCGTGGCCGGTGGAATGCTTGAAGTCCTTGTCAAAACCGTAGGCGCCGAGGATGCTGCGGGCCGCACGGTCCACAGCGGAAGCGCGGACTCCGGGGCGGATGGCGGCCAAGGCGCCGGCTCGGGCCTCGAAAATGGCGCGGTAGATCTGCTCGCGGCGCTGGTCGGGCGCGCCGAGCGAGTAAGTACGTGTAATGTCCGTCCAGTAGCCATCGGCGTAGGAATTGCAGTGCACCAGCGCCAGATCGCCGGGCTGGATTTTTCTGGAACGCGAAAGAGCGTAAGCGCCGGAGGCTTTCGCCGAGTTGGGGCCGGACATGCAGAAGGCAAAGCCATCGGCGCGCGTCACCCCATTTCTTCCCGTGCCCTCTCCCAGGCGACCGCGGAAGAGGGCAGCAGCCTCGGTCTCGCTCATGCCGGGATAGATCCGGGAAGCGCCCCAAGCGAAAGCTGGCTCCGCCAGGGCGCAGGCGGTACGAATGCGGTCCACTTCATATGGAGTCTTGAGCATGGCCCAAACCGCCAGCAAGCTGTCGGCGCCGACCAGAGCCGCCGAAGGCAGGGCTTCAATCAGCAACTGCACGATAGAGGCGCCATACAGATGCATGGCAACATAGGAGGCAGGTACCGTAGCAGCTCCATGTTCGTAACCGATCCGCGCGTGAGTAATCCCCAGGCCATGGGCGCACTCCTGCAGGGCCTCGAACGCGGCATCGCCGGTGGATTGCAGTTTGTCCAGGCGGCCAGGCCGGAAGGTGCGGATTTCGTCCGCCCAGCCGGCGCGAGCCAACTCCTCCTCGTCTTCAGGAACAATCAGGCAGATACGGCCTTCGCTGGTGGCAATGGCGATGCTGTCGCCGATTACGGGCCAGTAGCCCGAGAGCAGCAGGACATAGTCGGGCAGGGTGCAAAGGATGGCATCCAGTTGCACTCGCTGCAGGCCGCGGCGGATACGGTCAATTCGGACGTGGTCGCGCATAAGAACCAGTTGTCAGTGGCCAGTAGTCAGTTAGAGCGCCGCTAGCTGCCTTGCTGAATGGCTAATTAACCACTCGGCTAGAGAGCAAGTCAGCCGGCTCACATTCATCTTCTCTTGAGCAGCACGGTAGCCGACGCGGCTCCAGCCAGGACTGCGGCCGTGATCACGCCAGCGCGCATCATGGAGCGTTTTTGCGCTTGCAGCCGCGGTTCCACCAGCTCTTTTTCGGGATACGCGTTGCGCAACCCGTGCGGGCCATGCCGTTGTGCCAGCGCCAGCACCTCGGCGGTATGCAGAGCGTGGCGGTTGGTATCCTGCTCGATCTGCTCCTTGCAGCTGAAACCGTCGGACATGATGAGGGTGGAGAGCCCTGCCTTGCGCACCGCCGGCAGCAGCACCCGCTCGCCCGCCTTCATGGAAATCTCATATTTCTCCTTTTCATAGCCGAAAGACCCAGCCATTCCGCAGCAGCCCGAGTCTGGTTCGCCGATGTCCAACTCCATTTTTTTGAGCAGCTCCTTGTCGCAATCCATGCGCATGATGGCCTTATGGTGGCAATGGCCGTGAAGCACGGCTTTGCGCTTCAGTTTGGGCGGCTGGTAATCCGGTGCTTTCTTTTGCAGGAACTCGGCCAGAGTGAAGGTCTGCTCCATCAGCTTGTGGGCTTGGCGCGAATCGGGGCGCAGCCCGTTCAGTTCATCGCGGAAAACGGAACAGCAGCTCGGTTCCAGCACCACCATGGGCGTGCCCTGCTCGATTTCCGGCCCCAGCGCCCGGAAGATCTGATCGAAGTAAGACTGGGCCATATCCAGGAACCCATAATCGTAGAGCGGCCGGCCGCAGCAGAGCGGCTCCTGGGGTACGACCACCTGGTAGCCCGCCCCCTCCAGCACTTCGACCGCGGCCTGGGCGGTTTCCGGCTTGAAGTAGTTGTTGAAGGTGTCCGCAAACAGAAGCACGCGCTCGCTGCCCTGATTGCGAATGCCGCGCTTGCGAAACCACGCCTTGAAGGTCTGAGGAGCGAAAGCGGGAATCTGCCGCTGCTGAGACGCCCCCACGGCCAGCTTGGCCAGGCTGCGCAGCACCGGAAGCTGGGTGAACAAATTAGCAAAGCCGGGAGCGATGGAAGCCAGGCGCGCCCACTTGTTGATCCAGCCGAAAGCATAGGCATAGCGCGGGCGCAGCCTTCCTTCCCAGTAGTGCGAGAGGAACTCGGCCTTGTAAGTGGCCATGTCCACGTTAACTGGGCAGTCGCCTTTGCAGCCCTTGCAGGAGAGGCAGAGGTCCAGCGACTCTTTGACGTGTTCGTCGCGCCAGCCGTCCTGGATAACGTCGCCGTGCAGCATCTCCCAGAGGTGGTGGGCGCGGCCACGGGTCGTATCCCGTTCCTCGCGCGTCACCATGAAGCTGGGGCACATGGTGTCGTCATCCGTCTTGCCATCCAGGCGGCGGCACTTCCCAATACCCACGCAGCGGAGTACCGCGTGCGCGAAGCTGCCTCCATCCTCCGGGTATTTGAAATGAGTTGCCGGCTCCCAGGGATGATAGCTCGCGCCCAGGCGCAGGTTCTCGTCAATGCGATAGGGGTCCACCACCTTGCCCGGGTTCATCTTCCAGTCGGGGTCCCAAATGGACTTGAACTCGCGAAAGGCCTCGATCAGTTCCTGCCCGAACATCTTGGAGAGGAATTCAGCCCGCGATTGCCCATCGCCGTGTTCGCCGGAAAGCGAACCGCCATACCTGACCACGAGGTCGGTGGCTTCCTCCATGAAGGCACGCCAGTGCTTGATCCCTTCGGCGCTGTACAGGTCGAAATCCACCCGGCAGTGAATGCAGCCCTGCCCGAAATGACCGTAAAGAGATGGATTGTAGCCGTACTTGTCGTACAACTGCCGGAGCTCGCGCAAGTAGTTGCCAACCTTTTCAGGCGCTACCGCGGAATCCTCCCATCCTGGCCAGGAATCCGGCTCGCCGGGCACAAAGGCGGTGGCGCCCAGGCCGGATTCGCGAATCTCCCAGATGTGTTTCTGTTCCTCTTTATCCACGAACAGTTTCATGCTGGGAGGGTTGGAGCGCTTCTTGAAGTTGTCCATGAGGCGATTCGCCTGCGCAACGGCTTCCTCCTGCGTGTTGTAGCCGATTTCCACCATCAGCCAGCCCTTGCCCTCTGGCAGCATGGGCAGGTACTTGCGGTGAGGCCCGCCTTTCTTGCGCACGTTTTCCATCAGGCGGTCGTCCAGACCTTCGAGCGCTGTGGGCGAATACTCCAACACTTCGGGAATATCATCGCCGGCCTGGTAAACATCCGGGTAGCCGAGCAGTAAGACAACGCGCTCCGGACGGCTCCAGATAAGCTTGACCTTGGCCTGCAGAATGGTGACGCAGGTGCTCTCGGTGCCTACCAGGGCGCGCGCCAGGTTGATGCGCCCGTGCTCATCGGGGATGAGCTGGTCGAGGTTGTAGCCGGAGACGCGGCGGATAATCTTGGGAAAATTCTTCTCAATCAGGGGCTGGTACCGTTGGCGCAGAGACATCAGTTTGGCAAAGATCTCGCCCACCCTCCCCGGCTGGCGCATGCGTTCCTGCCACTCAGCCTCGGTGAGCCAGCCCGCCTTCAGGCGAGTGCCGTCGTAGAGCAGAACGTCCAGTTCTTCGGTATTATTCACCGCCGGGCCGTTCATCTGGGCGCGCGCGCCGCAGGAGTTGTTGCCCAGCATGCCCCCGAACACGCAGCGGCTGTGAGTGGCGGGCTGCGGGCCATAGGTAAGCTTGTGCGGCCAGGCGGCATTCACCAAGTGGTCGCAGATAGTGCCGGGTTCGACCCGGGCATATTCCCCGGCGGGATTCAACTCCAGGATGCGGTTCAGGTACTTGGAGAAGTCAATCACAATGCCCACGTTGCAGCATTGCCCGGCCAGGCTGGTGCCTCCCCCCCGAGAAAACACAGGAGCGCGAAACTTGCGGCATGCCGCCATGGCCTGAACTACATCCTCCACGCTCCGGGGAATGACCGCGCCCATGGGTACCTGGCGGTAGTTGGAGGCGTCCACGGCATACATGGCGCGGGTGCCGTTGTCGAAGCGCACCTCGCCTTCCAGGTTCTTGCGCAGCTCTGCCTCCAGTCCGGTCACATCCACCGGCTCGGCCGAACGCCAGTTGTTCGGGGGCGTTTCGCTTGGTTTCCCGAGTTCGACTTCTGAAACTGCTGGAATACGGCTGACTGACATTTCCTCTCCTAGGCGGCGAAGCGTTGTGCGTTTGCCTGTCTGAGTTCCAGTCCCAGGCCGGGGCGCGAAAGATCGGGGCGCAACTCGCCGTTAACGAGCTGCGGAAAGCCTTCGAAGAACATGCTCTCAATGCGCACGTGATCGTGAAAGTACTCGAGATTTTTGAATGGGGTTACCGCGCAGGCGGCGTGCGTGTGCAGGGCCGGCGCGGTATGCCCGGAAAGGGGCACATGGTGCGCCTGGCAAAGCGCCGCCACCTGCAGAAAACCTGTCACGCCGCCGCAGCGGGTAATGTCCGCCTGCTGCACGTCCACCGCGCCAGCCTCCAGCATGCGGCGGAAATAAAAGATGTCGTAGCCGTATTCGCCGGCGGCGATCTCCATCATGGCGGGAGCGCGGTCGCGGGTGAGGCGCAACCCTTCCAGGTCGTCGGAGGAAACAGGTTCTTCAAACCAAACCACGCCAAACTGGGTGAAGACCTCAGCCTGGTAAAGCGCCTGCTTGCGGCTGCAGGCGCCGTTGGCATCCACGAACAACTCCGGCTCGTGTCCAATGGCTTCACGCGCCACCCGCACCCGCTCGATATCACGTTTTGGGTCGCGGCCAATCTTCATCTTCACTCGCGGAATGCCCTCTTCCACCCAGCCGGAAAGCTGCTGCGCCAGTTGCTTATCGGAGTACGAGGTGAACCCACCGCTGCCGTAAACCGGCGCCCCCGCCCTCACTTGGCCCAGCAGCCTCACC
>DASVBI010000406.1:0-6498 GCA_036375915.1 Terriglobales bacterium
CCACGGAGGTAAGTAAGGCACTATGCATTCGTATAAGGGCAATGCGATCTCGTGGGAACTGGCGAACGGCGTCGTTGAACTGGCGCTGCATCGTGAGCCCTGCAACGAGCTCGGCACGAAATCGCTGGAGGAATTTGAAAAATTCCTCGCCGCGCTGCCGAATCTCGAAGAGCACGCGCATGCCCTGATTGTTTACAGCCAGCTGAATGCCGGGTTCTCTGCGGGCGCCGATTTGCGCGAGATCTACTTCTCGACCCAAGGCCTGGAGAAACCGGCCGCTGCGGCCAGCGTGCGCCGCCTGCTCGAGCGCACGCATCATGTGATGAACACCCTCGACGCTTGCCCGCTCACGACAATTGCGGCGGTCCACGGCGTCACTTTTGGCGGCGGACTCGAACTTGCGCTCACATGCGACATGATTGTTGCCGACAAGACGGCGCGGTTTTGTTTCCCCGAGCTGCGCCTAGGCCTAATCCCCGGGTTTGGCGGCATTCCGCGGCTGAAGCGCGATCTGGGCAATGCGGTGGTTCGCGACCTGCTGCTGACGGGGCGAAGCCTCAACGCCCAGAAAGCCGCGACCGCGGGCCTGGTCAGCCAGTTGGCGGGGGAGGGTGAGGCGCTGCGGGTGGCGCGCGCCACCGCGGCGCAGCTGCGCAAGTTCGACCGGCGCACCGCCATCGCGGCCAAGAAGTTCATCAAGCCGATTCCCTACGAAGAATTGCGCCGCGAGATTGACATCTTCTGCGAGCTGTTTGCCCAGCCCGCGGTGGAGGAGGGCCTGCGCCGGTTTGTAGAAAGCACCAGCGCGCAGCCTTACCTGCCGTGAAGATCTATGTGCTTGTCGGCCTGGTGTTTCTGCTGGCCGGCACAGGGCTGGCAAAGAAGAAAAAGCCGCGCGAGAACAACGGCTTTGTCTACCAGCAGCGTCTGGGGGTGGCGGAAGTCGGGCAGCAGGGCGTGGTTTGCCTCACCATCCAGAATGCCAAGCTGAAGCCCGGCGACCCCGCCCCTGTGATCTCCACCGAAGGTGCCGTCGAGTTGGCGCAGGTGACGGCTAAGCTGGACAAGAGCTGCTCGCGGGATCCGAATACCCAGCCCGGCGACGCCTTCTATACGCTACGACTGGCGAAGAACCACCTGCCGCCGGGCACGCTGGGCCTGGGAATCGGAGATTATTCCGGGGCATTCGAGAACAGGGGCGAGTTCGTGGGTTTCAACACGTTGCGGTTGGAGGGCAACGCCGATTATTTCAGCAGTTGCACCGGAAACGAAGGCGTGAACCTGCTGGTGTGGAACGGCCTGCCCCACCAGGGCACGCTGGAATGGCACCGCTACCGCTATCTTGGTTATGATGTGGAAACCACCTGCACGGAAGCAGACACCGCGGCCATGGAGAAACTGAAGGAGTGATGCGCACTCCCGAGCAAACTCTCGACGAAATTCTGGTCCTGGCGGCCACTCACTTCAAAGTGCCGCGGGAAAAGCTGGCGCCCGACGACGACTTCTTCCAGAAGCTGGGCATTGACAGCTTGCAGGCTCTGGAACTGCTCACCCGCCTGGAGAACCATTTTCAGGTGGAGCTGCCGGACTACGAGTTGCAGGGGGTGAGCGATTTCCGGACGCTGGCCGAGCGTATCCAGGCCAGACTCTGAATGAATGACGATTTACGATTGATGATTGACGATTGATTTTCCGATCCGATTCGACTTCACCAAAGAGAGAAATTAAAGACTTACGATTGACGATTGAAGTGCGGCTGGTACCAGTGGTTTCCATTCGTCAATCGAAAATCGTCAATCGTCAATTCATCTACCGCTGTGTCTATGTGGTGGAATAGACGTTCATGCTCGATCTGACGCAATACACCTGTCTGGGAGCGGCGCTGCGCGATGCGCTGGAGCGCTTTGCCGGGGAGGTGTGCCTGATCGAGGCCGACCGGGAACGGGAAAACTGCCGGCTTACCTACGCCGATTTCAAACAAGCGGCGCTGCCCCTGGCGGCGGCCCTTCAGGAAATGGGTCTGCGCGAAGGCGACCGTGCCGCAATCATTATGACCAACCAGTCCAAGTGGCTGATTTCCGCCTACGCCATTTTTTATGGGGGCGGGGTGATCGTGCCGCTGGACTACAAGCTGAGCGCTGCCGAACATCTGCAGTTGTTGGCGCACTCCAGGGCGCGATTCCTTATTGTCGAGTACCACCTCTGGCGCGCCATCATGGCCGCGGCCGGGTTCAGGGAGCTCAAAACCGAATTTGTTCTGGTTACGGAGGCTCCAGCGAAAGCCGAGATGGGCGGAGCGCGGCGCTGGGAGGAGGCGAAGAGCAGCGCCAAGCCGCGGTTTATCATGCGGCGCAGGGAGGACACCGCCTGCATCGTCTATTCCTCCGGAACCGGCGGCCGGCCCAAGGGCTGCGTACTGACCCACGAAAACTACCTGGAGCAGTGCCGCTCGCTTACGGCGTGGTATCCCTTCTGGCCGGGCGTTCGCTATCTGAGCATTCTGCCCACTAACCATGCCATTGATTTCATGGTCGGCTTTATCGGGCCATTCGTCTGCGGGGCCTGCGTGGTGCACCTGCGCACCCTGCGTCCGGAATACATTCGCGAAGCCTTTACGCGATACAAAATCACCTATATGAGCCTGGTGCCGCTGGTGCTGAAGAACCTGGAAAAGGGGTTCAAGGCAAAATTTGCCGAGTTACCCCGCCATCGCCGCGCCGCGCTGAATGGTCTGATCGCGATTAATCGCGCCTTCACCCGCCGGCGGCCCAGCCTGGCGCTCAGCCGGCAGGTGCTGCCGCAGATTCACCAGGCATTTGGCGGGGAACTGCGCGCGCTCTTCGTGGGCGGCGCCTTCATGGAGCCGGCCACGTTGCAGTTCTTCTACGATCTGGGCATCCCGGTGGCCAACGGCTACGGGCTCACCGAGGCGGGCACGGCGGTTACGCTCAATGACTTCAAGCCTTTCCGCGCCGATACTGTGGGCAAGCCGCTGCCCGGCATGGAGGTGAAGATCGTCAGCCCCGACGCCGAGGGGATCGGGGAAGTGGCGGTGCGCAGCCGCACGGTGATGTCGCATTACCTCGACGACCCCGAACTAACGGCGGAGACGATTGTGAACGGCTGGCTGCTGACCGGCGACCTGGGCCGCAGGGACGAGATGGGCCACTTGCAGCTGTTTGGCCGCAAGAAAAACATGATCGTGACTGAGGGCGGCAAGAATATTTATCCCGAAGACATCGAAAACGTGTTCGAGGGGCTGGCGGCCAAGGAGTTCTGCATCTTCGCCTCCAATTACCTGTGGCCGAAAGGCGGGCTGGGCAAGGACGCGCTGGTCATGGTGCTGCATCTCGAACCAGGGCAGCAACTGGGCGACGGGTTGCGCAGCGAGTTGGCAGGCCGCAACCGGCGCTTGCCTGATTTCAAGCGGGTGGGCGGTTATGTGCTGTGGGAGCGCGATTTTCCCCGCACCGCGTCATTGAAAATCAAGCGCACTGTGCTGGCCGACGAAATTACGCGGGTTCTGCCGGAGCGCGATTCGGCGGTGGTGCCGCTGTGAGCCAGCGCTTTCTGGCGGTGGTGAACCGCGCCGCCGGCGGGGGGCGCTGCGGCAAGCTGGCGGATGAGGCGCTGGGGCGGTTGCGCGCTGGGGGGATCGAGGTGGAAGTGGCGGAAACCACCCGGCCCGGGCACGCCACCGAGATTGCGCGCGAGGCCTACGGCAGCGGCTGGCGCAATTTTCTGGCCGTAGGGGGCGACGGCACCTCGTATGAAATCGTCAACGGATTGTTTCCCCAGGCAGAAGGGGGTGAGCGCCCGACCTTGGCGTTTCTCCCCCTGGGCACAGGCAATTCCTTTCTGCGCGACTTCAGCGAGCGCGGCCTGGAGCACGCAACCCAGGCTCTGGCGACAGGAAAACGGCGCCCCTGCGATGTGCTGCGGCTCACCCATCGCGAAGGTGTGCTGCACTACATCAACCTGCTGAGCATGGGTTTTGCCGCCGACGTGGCCGCGGTCCGCATCCGCCGCTTCAAAAACATGGGAGAGCTGGGATACTTGCTGGCGCTGTTCGTATGCCTGGCGCGCCTGGACCGGCGGGCGTTTCCACTGCGGCTGAACGGAGATGGCACAGCCGACCGGCGGCGCTGCCTGTTTCTTACCTTCAACAACAGCAAGTTTACCGGCGGCAAGATGATGATTGCGCCCAACGCAGAAATTGCCGACGGCCTGATCGAGTATGTGCGCTGGGGGCCGATTGGGCGGCTGGGGCTGCTCCGGAACTTGCCCGGTTTGTACGACGGAACCCATATCAAGCACCGGCTGGCGGAACGGCATCCGGCAACGCGCATCGAGTTCGAATTGGACGCGCCAGTGAACGTGATGGTGGATGGCGAGGTCCTGCGGCTGCATTGCCAGAAGCTGGAGGTGCTGCCGGGGGCGCTGGAAGTAGTGGCGTGAGAAAAGCGGGAGTCAGGGAATTGTGTAACTGGCATTTGTAGTCGGATAATTGAAAGCCGCCGCAGTTTGCCGGGTTACGAGAGATCAGAAAAAACAAAGGCGCGGGTAAGCCCGCGCCTTTTTCCTGGTTCGCTCGGCCCCAAACAAATTCGATCGCACACGGCCCAGGAATTATCAGGTATTAGGCCGCCTGCCAGACAAGCGCTGCCTGCCAGCCACTAATCAGCCAGCGTCACTCCTACCAAACCGGCTTGCCGTTCTCATCACGAAAGACGAATGAGTCCTGGCCACGTGTAATTTCGCGCGCCAGGATGGTATCGGCGCCATTGAACTTTACCTTGGAGCCCGTGACTTCGATTTCGTCGCCCTTATTGAAGACCATTTCGTAGCTCTTCACGTACTTGGTGGCGGCAAGATGGAGCTCAATCGTGCTGCCATCCTGTACCTTCAGCGTAAGATGGGCTCCCATGGTGCCGCTGATGGGGCACTGGTAATCGCGAACGTCCATGACCGTGCCCTTGAGTTTGACCTCAGTGGCTTTGTCATATTTGGGCGCAGTGCCGTTGGCGGGCGCCTGATTGGCAGCCAGCGCCAGGCAGGCCAGCAACGTGACCAACACAGCCAATGCCCAGGCTCTCATAGTCGTTTCTCCTTGCAGCAGGCCGACTCACAGCCCCGGCATTGTCATTATGAAAGGTTGGTGAACGGCGTACTGTGACAGTTGTCACAAGGGGTGGTGAGCCGGATTACAAATTGCGCGCTGAGGAGGGCAGGGCACAGGCCCAGGGCGCCTGTGCCCAGGAGGCTAGCGGGTGACCACTTCCTTGGACTTATCCGTGTCCTTGAGCTTGTCCAGGATGCCGATGGCCACCTCAATGAGGTCCTGGTCCACCTTGCGGTTCTCGCCAATGGCCTCGGCCAGGGAAACGGAAACAATCTTGTTGCCGCGCAGGGCGGCCATGCAGCCGAACTCGCCACGGTGCACCATGTCAATGGCGCCGATGCCGTAGCGGGTAGCCAGCACCCGGTCAAAGGCGCTGGGTGAGCCGCCGCGCTGGATGTGCCCCAGCACCACCGCGCGGGTTTCAAACCCGGTAAGGCGCTCGATTTCGCGAGCCAGAATGTTGCCAATACCGCCCAGGCGCACGTGGCCGAACTCGTCGGTGCCCATAGTGTTGACCACGGGGGCGCCGTGCTGCCGGTCAGTGTCGCTGGCGAACTTGGCGCCTTCCGCCACCACCACGATGCTGAAATAGCGGCCGCGGGCGTGGCGCAGGCGGATGGTTTCGGCCACTTCTTCGATGTCGAAGGGCTTTTCGGGGATAAGGATGACGTCGGCGCCCCCAGCGATACCGCTGTACATGGCGATCCAGCCGGAATCACGCCCCATAACCTCGACCACCATGACTCGGTTGTGGGCTTCGGCGGTGGTATGCACGCGGTCAATGGCGCTGGTGGCCACGTTGACGGCGGTGTCGAAGCCGAAAGTAAAATCGGTGCCGCTCAGGTCGTTATCAATGGTCTTGGGCACGCCCACGACCTTGACACCCATCTCATGCAGGCGCAGGGCGACGGAGATGGTGTCGTCGCCCCCGATGGCCACCAGGGCCTCTACGCCATTTGTCTTGAGATTCTCGATGCAGCGGGCGAGCCCGTTTTCATACTTGGCGGGATTGGTGCGCGAGGTGCGCAGAATAGTGCCGCCGCGGGGCAAAATGCCGCCCACGTTGGAAAGGTCGAGCGGCTCGGTTTTGTTCTCCAGCACGCCCCGCCAGCCTTCCAGAAAGCCAACGAACTCGTCGTTGTAATGGAAAACACCCTTGCGGACAACCGCTCGAATCACAGCGTTAAGGCCGGGGCAATCGCCGCCGCCGGTAAGAATTCCAACCTTCATCTGCTGCTCCAATCACCTCATAGTCTCGTCCAGGCAGTGGAGAACCGCGCTCGGCGATCCTTTCGGCTCGGCCCTGAACCTCGCCTTGGCGGGAAGAAAATAGACTATCACGTTTGCGGGCAGAAACTGCCAAGCGGGCGCGGGGA
>DASVBI010000572.1:0-7943 GCA_036375915.1 Terriglobales bacterium
ACGCTGACTCCCGACTACTGACTCCTGACTCCTGGGTTTCCCGACTACTGACTCCTGACTCCCTGTTTCCCCGGAGGCGTGCGATGGCCACCTATCCGAGACCGATAGCTGAGGGCACGTTTGCGCCGGTTGCTTCCGACGACAGCGAAGGATTGCTTCTGCTGCATCGCGCCGCCCGGGAGATGGGTTCGATCCTGGATCTTGAACTGCTGATCGAGCGCATCGTACACGACGTTTCCCGCTGGTTTGGCGTGCTGGAAGCCAACATCTACCTGCGGGAAGGCCAGGGTTCCGACATGACGCTGGCGGCGGTACACGGTTGCTCGCTGCATCGCAAGGGCCACCACTTACAGCCGGGAGACGGAATCGTGGGCCATGTGGCGCTGACGGGACGCATGCACTACGCCCCGGATGTCAGTGTGGATCCCTACTACGTGGCCTGCGAGCCGAATACCCGTTCCGAAGTCGGATTTCCCCTGAAAGTGAACGGCCAGGTCATTGGCGTTTTCACCGCTGCGCACCCCGATGTAAACGCTTTTTGCGAGGAGAAACTACAGCTGCTGCAGGCCCTCGGGTGCCATATTGAAGTAGCGGTACAGAATGCGCGCCTGTTCCGCGAGCAGCGCCTGGCGCGCCAGCGCATGGATCGCGAAGCGCAGGAAGCGCGGCAGATTCAGCAAGCCTTGTTTCCCAAGAGCTCACCCCTGGTGCCCGGCTATAAGATCAGCGGCTTCTCGGTTCCTGCCGGGGCGGTGGGCGGCGACTGGTATGACTTCATTCCTCTGAGCCAGGGGCGCTGGGGACTGGTGTTGGCGGACGCCTCCGGCAAGGGCACGGCGGCGGCGCTGATGATGTCGGCGGCGCGAGGAATCTTGCGCTCTCTGGCGGAAAACTGCGCCACTCCGGGTGAAGTGCTCGACCGCCTGAACCGTTTGTTGCTCAACGACTTTCCCGTGGGCCGCTTTGTGACCATGCTGTATGCGGTGCTTGATCCCGCGGCCCGGACGCTTAGTATCGCCAACGCCGGCCATCCCTGGCCGCTGCTGGCCAATGGCAGCGCCGCCCAAGTGGTCAGCGGCGCCAACGGTTTACCTATCGGATTTGCCCAGGAAAATTTTGCCCAAACCCGTATTGCATTGGCGCCCGGCGCGCGCGTGCTCTTTTACAGCGACGGAATCAGCGAAGCGGAAAACGTCAGCGGTGAGGACTACAGCAGCCGACTGCTGCAGCTGCTAAATTCAGGATCGGATGTTTGCGCGGAAAGAGTGCTGGACGACGTCCGCGCCTTCGCTGCCGGCCGCGGACTGCAGGACGACGCCACCGTGATACTGATGAAAGCAGAGTGAGGCAGATTTGTAATTGGTAATTCATTCAGTTCCCTACCCCGCCAGCAGATCTTCCGCCGCCTCGTCCTCCCTCACCCGCTCCCAGTTGCCGTCTTTGGTACGCCAGAAAAGCGCCAGTGGGTCTGCGCCGCCATATTGCTCTTTCCCGCACACGCAGGTTACGTAACCGCGCACCGGCGGACCGGGTGTTGTATCGGTAAGCAACAACAACTCCCGCCCGCAATGATTGCAGCGCCAAGGTCCAGCCGGGATCACATTTGCGCCCAATTCCACCATGCTCGTCCCCTTATCGAAAACGGGCGCGGTGCTCCTTGAGGATGCACCGATCCATGATCACGAAGAGGCCGGCTTGCCGGGCTTTGGCCGCGGCCGCCTCGTGAATTACGCCCTCTTGCATCCAGATGGCGGGAACTTTCAGTTGGATGGCTTGCTCCACGATTTCGGGAACAAACTCTGAACGGCGAAACACATTCACAATGTCAATTGGACCCGCCACCTCCGGCAGCGAGGCGCAGGGCTCTTCTCCCAGTACTGCTTCCCTCAGATTGGGGTTGACGGGAATAATGCGGTACCCCTGGCCCTGCATGTAGGCGGAAACCCCGAAGCTGGGACGCAGCGGGCTGTTGGAGAGGCCGACCACGGCGATGGTTTTGGCGTTCTTCAGCAGCTCGGTAATGGGATCAGCGGCAGGCATGGGCTCTCTTCCGATCGCAACCAGCGATTCTACAGAGATGGCGGCGGCGCACGCCACTCAGAGGGAGCAATCGCGCCAGGCGCGCTTATTTCTTCCGGGAATCAGACTTCTGCACGAACAGCCGCAGCGCCGCCTTGCGTACCGTGTCTGGAACTTCCTTGTTGATGGAAAGGCCCTTGAGGTCGCTGAGCAGCAGGTTGTTGATGAGGCCGAGGGCCAAGTCTATGGGCACTTTGGGATTGAACGCCAGGTTGCGCTGGACGCGGTAGTTCTTGGCGAATTTGCGCTTGCTGGAGAGGCCGCGGAACACTATTTCCTGCACATTTTTCATGCTGGCGAACATTTCCGCTTCCGTGTCGGTCAGCTTGGGCGATTCCAGCACTGCCTGCGGCACCACCCGTGCTCCGTCGCGAATCAGCAGGAAGCGTTCGTCCTTGTTGCCTTTCATGGCCAACTGCACCCGCTCACCCACACTCAAGGCGGCGATCTTCTGCAATACACTCCTGGACTTCTTGGGCTCCCCCTGGGCGGGAACAGCGGCAGCTGCCACGGGACCAGGCGAAGCAACCGCGGCTGAGACTGGGGCCGGCATTTCGGGGGGAATCTCGGTTTCCTCAACCCCGCCGATCACGTGGAAGGGCTTTCCCTCATCGGCGGCGATTTCCGCGGCGTGCTCGGCCAGGAAGGCTTTGATTTCCAGGTCAACGGCTTCGCTGCCCGAATCCGCGGCAGGCTCGCCGCCGGGTTGCGGTTCCGCTGGCAGCGCCGCCAGCCGTTGGCGGATGCGCTCTGCTTCCGCGTCCCGCAACTCCTTATTGCCCGCCAAGGCCTGCAAAACGCCGCGCGACTTGCCTACCCGGGCGCTGGCCAGTATTTGTTCAATCACCTCGCGCCCGGCCGTGGCGGCAATCTCCGCCAGCTTCGACGCGGGCACGGACGGATTCTCCAGCAGCGCGGGGAAAAGGCTAGGGCGGCGATTGCGCGGATCCACCATGTACTCCAGGACTTCGCGCGGGGTGTGGGGATCGGAAGCCGCCGCCAGGCACGCCGCTTCATCCCAGCTGGCCAGGGTCAGGCGCGCCTGCTCGCCAAAAACTGGATTCTGGGTGAGCAGAACCAGAATTTCGATCATTTCCGCCGTCGGCACGGAGAGTGCGCCCTTGGCCGCCGCGCGCAGCAGGTTGGGCGGCACCGCCGACTGCCGGATCATGTCCACCATTCGCGCCATCTGATCAGCTCTCGCTACCGTCCTTTTTGGCGACCTGATGTTCCAGTTCCGTTACCACCCGGTCCAGTTCATCCACCAGGCGGTTGCCGCCGGCGGCACGAAAGGCGTCCACCAGCGCGCGGTAATACCACAACGTGCCCTCGCGCCCGCCCCGAAATCTTTTCCACACTTCCTCGCCATGCTGGCGGTAATCGGCGAGGATGTCACGGGCATTGTGCAGCTTATCCGCCGCCGAAATCAGGCGCGCGTCTGCCGGTTCATGACGAACAGCGGCGATGTAGCGCTCCTTGCGGTCTTTCCAGGGGGGCTTGGGGATGCTATCGGCGTCGGTGCAAGCCTCCACCAGGGTGGCCACACGCCTGCCGAAGCGCCGTTCGATTTCGCGCAGCGTGGGCTTGCCGCCCTGGTCTTCCACCGCATCGTGCAGCAGGGCTGCAATGGCCATATCCTCGTCCCCGCCCTCCGCCAGCACGATAGAAGCCACGCCCAGCAGATGGGCGACATACGGCACCCGCGTGCCCTTGCGCGCCTGCTGCGCGTGCAGTTTGGTAGCATAGGCCAGCCCCTCCAGGAAGCGCTGGTCCAGCATTGGGTCCGGCGGCTCGCCGTGATGCTGGTGAACTGTTTTCTCAGACTTCATCTACAAGACAGGGTAATACAGTCGGCCAGCCGAGCGCGCCTGCCCGCCTGATTACGTACGTAACGGGGGCCTGGTGTATACCGATTCCACACGCCGCCCCGCGCGGGCCAGTAGCCACACGGCGTAATGCCGTGGTGGCCAGCGTGCAGTCAGGCCGGCGTGATCAACGATGCTTGCGCCGGAGTCATGCTGAGGCGCTTCAGCGCCGAAGCATCTCGCGTGTACTACCTAAATTCGCGGCACCGCACGCGAGATCCTTCGGGCCTGAAGGCCCTCAGGATGACGCCCTCCTCGTGAGGGTGTACCCCGGGACACCACAAGACAAAAGCGCAAGGCCCTTCGACTCCGCCGGCTGATCCAGCAAAGCGGGATCGGCCGGCTGCGCTCAGGATGACAGACCTACACTGTTACGACTCTCAGCAGTGCTAGTCGCAGCAGCGCTGGCCACGCAGGCCTTCCACACCTTCGCGGACAATCAGCGGCACCATGACTACGGCGGCCACGGGATCGGCCCACCACCAGCCCAGGAACGCGTTCAGCAGCAGCCCGGCAAGCAGGATGGCGGAGAGATAGGCGCAGAAATCGGTCTGCCGGGAATCGGCGCGCATGGCGCCGCTGTTGAGCTGGCGAGCGACCTGGCGCTTGGCCCGGGCCAGCAGCGGCATTGCAATCAGGGAGGCAATCGCCACCCCAATGCCGAACAGGCTCTCCTGGGGTGCTTCACGCAGTACCAGGCCCTTGATCGCGTCGAAGGCGACGTAGATGGCGAGAGCACAGAAGCAGATACCTACCAGGCGCTGGGCACCGCGCTCGGCACGCTCGCGGCGCTCCGCGTCCGCCTCCGCCCGCAGGCGCCACAACAACACCGCGCCGGAAGAAATCTCAATAACGGAGTCCAGCCCGAATCCGACCAGGGCAATGCTGCCCGCGAGATAGCCCGCCACCAGCGCGGCCACGGCCTCGGCGGAGTTCCAGGCTATGGTGAAGTATTCCAGGCGGCGGCCTCGGCGGGCGGCAGCTAATTGAGTAATCGGGTAATCGGGTAATTGAGTAATTGGGTTCGGTGGTGGCGCCGACATAGCCATAGTAGCCACAACAAAATGCATAGGTCCTTCGGTCGCGCTCACTTCCGGCAAAGCAGGATCGGCTCGCGCTCCCTCAGGATGACATCATGAATTTCCTGACGTGCAATTCCACAAATGACAATACTCTTCGCATCAAAAGCGGCCCAATTACAGAATTATCCGATTACTCAATTCTTCTCTCCCCGCCGCATGCGCAGGTAGGCGCGGATGAACGGGTCAATGTCGCCATCGAGCACGCGGTCCACGTCGCCCACTTCCTCCTTGGTGCGGTGGTCTTTAATAAGGCGATAGGGCGCCAGTACGTAGGAGCGGATTTGCGAGCCGAAATCAATGTCCAGCTTGGATTCCTCCAGCTTCTTGGAAATCTCCCGTTTCTTCTCCAACTCGTGCTCGTAAAGCTTGGAGCGCAAGATGCTCATGGCGCGCTCCCGGTTTTTGTGCTGCGAGCGCTCGTTCTGGCAGCTCACCACGATTCCGGTGGGGTTATGGGTTATGCGCACCGCCGAGTCGGTGGTATTGACGTGCTGCCCGCCCTTGCCGCTGGAGCGGTAGGTATCCACCCGCAGGTCTTCCGGCTTGATGACGATTTCGATGCTCTCGTCAATTTCCGGCGAAACGAACACGCTGGCAAATGAGGTATGCCGGCGCTTGGCCTGGTCGAAGGGCGAAATGCGCACCAGGCGGTGCACTCCGATTTCGCTGCTCAGCAGCCCATAGGCGTACTGCCCGTTCACGCTGAAGGTGGCAGACTTGATGCCCGCTTCTTCCCCCGGCTGGTAGTCATTGAGAACGGTTTCGAAGCCGCGGCGCTCCCCCCAGCGCAGATACATGCGCAGCAGCATATCCGCCCAGTCCTGCGATTCGGTGCCGCCGGCGCCGGGGTGAATGGTCACAATAGCGTTGCGGGCGTCGTTTTCGCCGGAGAGCAGGGTCTCGGTCTCAATGCGGTCCACCACTTCGCGCAAGGCGTCCAGTTCGCGCTTGAGGTCGGTGGCCACGTTTTCACCCTCACGCGCCAGTTCCAGGTAGGCGGCAATATCGTCGCTGCGCCGGGCCAGGTCAGACTCTGTGGCCAGCACGGCTTCCAGGCGCTTGCGCTCCCGCATCACCCTTTGTGATTCCTGGGGATTGGACCAGAGGTTAGGCTCGGCCGCCTTCTTCTCGATTTCGCTCAGTTGCTGGCGCAGCCGGTCCGCGTCAAAGATACTCCCGAAGGTCGCGCACCTTGTCCTTCAACGCGACGTACTCTTGCTCTAGCTCTTCAGCCATTACGAGGAAACCATCCTGGAGGGAACTCGGTAGCGCCACAACAGCGCTCCCAGAGAAATTATCGCACACAGCCAGGCGAACCAGTCGCCATGGCGCGTGTAGAAGGTGGTTCCGCTGGTCAGGGCGTAGGGTGCCTCCAACGTGGTACGCACCTTGCGCGGCACGCTGGCCACGACGCGGCCGTAGGGGTCAATGGACGCCGTCATGCCGGTATTGGTGTCACGCAGCAGCCAGCGGTCGTTCTCCACCGCCCGCATGCGTGCCTGGTCCAAGTGCTGGGCCCAGGCTCCGGTATCGCCATACCAGCCGTCATTGGAGATATTGACGAATACCTGGCCGCCGTTGCGGGCAAACTGGCGCACCTCGCCGGGGAAAACCGCCTCGTAGCAGATGAAGACTCCCAGCTTGTAGCCATCCACCGCCACCGGCTCGCGCGAGGAGCCGCGGCCAAACTGGCCCACCTCCTGGGTTAGCCCGCCGGCAAACCCGAACACCGATTTAAAGGGCACATATTCGCCGAAGGGCACCAGATGGATTTTGTCGTAGCGCGCCACCCATTGCCCCTGGGGAGACATCAGTGCCGCCGAGTTATAGATCTGGCCGCTTTCGGGAGGCCTGGCGCCGGCCTCTTCGCCCAGGCTGCCCGCCACCACGTAAGCGCGCTCCTTTTCGGCGACGGCGGCAATCACGTTGCGGAAGCGCGGATCGTTCACGAAGAAGGGCGCCGGCGATTCCGGCCAGACCACCAGGTCGGGCCTGGGCGCCCCCGACCCGCCGGGCGGCGGGGTGCTCAGGCGGCTCAGGTCCTCAAGCGTGCTCTGAAAGTACTGTGCCGTCCATTTCTCGGAGGGCAGGATGGGAATGTTTTCCTGCACCAGCAGGGCGGTGTGGTCGGTGTGCAGGGGCGCAGGGCGAATCAGCGCCAGCAACTGCAGCGCGGCGGCCACCACCACAGCCTCGATCAGAATGACCTTGCGCTTCTCCCTCCCCACCAGAAAGGCAGCGGCAAACACGGTGTTCACCAGCATGATCTCGAATGACACGCCGTAAACGCCTGTGATGGTGGCCAGCCGGGTCAGGGAGATGTTGCTTACCTGCGCCGTGCCCAGCAGGTCCCAGGGAAAGCCGGTGATGCGTGTGCGGGCCAGCTCCAGAGCTACCCACACGAAGGGGCTGAGAAACAGAGCACGGCGTGGGCCTCCCTGCCTGTCTCCGGCCAGCACCGCCACCACCAGGCCGAACAGGCCTTCATAGAGGCCCAGGTAAAGACAGAACAGCACCAGGATGCCAAAGGCGGCGGCCGCGCTCAGCCCGCCGTATTGATGCATGGTGTGGTACACCCAGTAGCAGGTGCCGGCATACCAGATGATGCCGCTCATGTAACCGAGCAGGAATCCCTGTGCCGGCGTTGCCGGAACCAGCTTTTGCGCCAGGCTGGCCGGCAGGTGAATGTCCTCCGGCTCGCGGGCGCGCAACACCGCCACCAGCAGCGGCGCAACCGCCGCCCAACTCAGCGGGTACACATTGGCCAGGGGAAACGCCAGGATCTGCAGGACGCCGGATATGATCGCCAGCAGCCAGGCGTCGCGGTGGATTTGCCTCACATTTGAAGCATAACAAAAGCAGCTGAGTCGCTGGCTAGCTGGCTGGCTAACTGGCGTACGGCCGATACTCGGGCGAG